>NZ_RZSN01000039.1:0-38021 GCF_003997315.1 Mesorhizobium sp. M1A.F.Ca.IN.020.04.1.1 | reverse complement strand
TGCTTCAACAAGCTCAAGCATTTCAGACGCTTCGCCACACGCTTCGATCGTCGCGCCGGCCACTTCCTCGCCTTCATCCATCTCGCCGCAGCTATGTTATGGATGCGCTGAATGTCGATTCAGCCTAGTCCTCCTCCTGGTCATTAGGTTCGCCAGACCATACGAGAGAATACGAAGGAAATGGGCTGGCGAACCACCCGCTACGTGTTGATTTCCGGTAGAAAACGACGACCCTCAGCGACTAACATAATCGTTATTCGCCAATGGGTTACGGAGCGGTCCGCCGAAATTGATTCAAGAGTTGATCTAGCCCCTCGTTGACCGTAGTGAGCTTCTAAAGAATGGCGGCTCTGCGCCTCATCTCGGCCGCAACGATGTTGACTGCAGTTGCCTATAAGCCGACATCTGATTGGAGGTCGCGCTAGACAATCCACGGTGGCGCCACGACGTGCAAGTGATCCTGATACCATACTCGGTAGGCCTGCGACTTGGACGATATCTGCCGCAGCCCGATTAAGGCAGGCGCTCGCCATTTCGCGACGCGGCGAAGCTTCTGGTCCGCGATAGCCTCCGATCCAGCTATTCGTACCGACCGTTTTCGCCGGAACAACGTTGTTCGAAACATATGCGGAAATCACGTCTGCCATGAGTTCCAAAATTGCATCTTTCGAGGCGTCGTCGGTCATTTCTCTCTCCTCTGATTGACCGTGCATCTTGTTCACTGCGCCACGGCTCTTGACGCGAAGCGTGGCCCAGTCGTGACATCGATGATCTCTGGTGTCGTGCTGTCGACGCCGCCGTCCCAGCCGCCGCCGAGCGCCTTGTTCAATGCTATATAGTCGGTGGCGATCGACACTCGGCTTTGGAGCAGAGTGTCATCGGCTGAGTAGGCCGATCGCTCGGCATCCAGCACCTGGCCAGAACCATGGCGAACATGGTGAGCGTGTTGATGGAATAGCGTGGGTGTCGGTACGCATTGATCTCGACGCTAAGCGGTCCTCCCTCCCATGATACTCATTGTGGATCGTGGCATTGGCTTCTGCGCGTATGAAATACGGCAGGACGTCATCGCAGGACCAGCCGTGATTGCCGAACTGAGCCCACTGGTCATAGTCGCCCGAGTTTCCGCGAATGTAGACCATGTAGTTGAGGATACCTGAGCCGCCGACTACCCGGCCTCTTGGATAGGCGATGCGCCTATCAAATAGTTCACGCTGGTGCGTGGTGGAAAAGGTCCAATCGGACCTGGAGTTCTGCATCCATGAAAGCGGCTCCCGGAATGTGCGCGAGCCTGCAGTCCGGTTCGTCGCCCGCCTCGATCAGGAGGACCGTGCGATCTGGATCCTCAGTTAATCGGTTGGTCAACACGCATTCGGATCCGGCGCCGACGATGATGTAATCGAACGACATCGTGACCACCCTTGGGCCGACATGGCACGCCCGAGGAGCTCTAGCCTCTCGACGCGGCATAAGCGAACACTAATATTGCGGAGAACGCGCTGCGGCAGTTTTATATTCGCTGATCGTGATCTGATCGCCAGCGCCGCCGGAGACATTGTTAGATCTTCGCCGTTCCTCGTCCATGCGAAAGATAGATTGTCGAGAGTTATCCCGCCCTGCAGCGCGGCTGTGAACGGCTCACTGTGCACCTCACGGTGGTCCGATCATCATGAACCACCCAATCCGACTGGACGATCTCTATGCACGGCTCGATCCGAGGCGCGCCTCGCCGCATCTCAAGGATCTTTGAGCCAACCAGCCCAGTCGCTCCGGTGACGATTAGGGTGCGGCCTGCCATCATAGACCGGTATGCTGCCTGATCATTTCCAGTCGTTCCGCCTCCGGCAGGGTTTGGTGCAAGACAAAAGCTTGCTCAGCATCGGAACCCAAGAGATACATGAC
This sequence comes from Mesorhizobium sp. M1A.F.Ca.IN.020.04.1.1, assembly GCF_003997315.1. Classification (NCBI taxonomy): domain Bacteria; kingdom Pseudomonadati; phylum Pseudomonadota; class Alphaproteobacteria; order Hyphomicrobiales; family Phyllobacteriaceae; genus Mesorhizobium; species Mesorhizobium sp. M1A.F.Ca.IN.020.04.1.1. Next base: position 36,119 of record NZ_RZSN01000039.1, on the reverse strand, counting down.
TTGGCCGGTTTCGTCGTCGCCGCCCGGAAATGACTTCGGCGATCGACTCGGGAGTGGAATAGTTGTTGCGCCGTTCCTCCATAGCTGTAGTGACCCTGCAAGGCGTTGGGCCATAGGCACCCGGACCATTTTCAAAGGTCATGGCCGCGGATCGACCGGCGAAGTCGGTGGCCACCCCGCGGTTACGCGCTAGCTCGGCCCTGGTGGCATAGCTCCTGCCAGTTCTCACTTGGCACTGTTTCGACATGCAATAAATTTCAAAATACGAATTTTATCGCAGCGACGTTGACGGGGGATCGCAAATCCCATATGTCTGCTTGCGAGAGATTTCTGCAGATGAAATTTCTTGCAGCGAGCGATAGAACCCTATCGTTCTGGCTAGACAAGCGGAGGAGAGATATGAAGAGGGTTGGATTGGCCAGCGCGCTGAGCGCGGCCACTATGGCAGTTGCGCTCATGGTTACGGGCGGCGCATCCGCACAAAGCAAATTCCAATGCAAGCCGGACGAAACCTATGTCATGAACGTCATGGTGTCTGCGCATCCCTATTGGGTCCCGGTCTACCAGGGTTTCAAGCAGGCGGCGCAGGCAATGGGCTGCAAGACAGTGTTTTCCGGCACGCCGGACTATGACATCACCAAACAGATCGCGTCGTTCGAGCAGAATCTGATCAAGAAGCCGGCCGGCGTGCTGCTCCACCCGATGCAGGCCGATCCGTTCATCGAGCCGATCAACAAGGCGATTGCCGATGGCACGACAGTGGTCACCTTCGCTGCCGACTCGCCGAAGTCGAAGCGCGTCTCGTACATCACGTCGGACAACGTGGCCGAGGCCAAGTTTGCAGCGGAAGAGATCGTGAAGCAGGTTGGCGACAGCGCCGAATATGCTGTGCTTGAGAATCCCGGCCAAAGCAACCACGACTTGCGCGTGACCGCTCTGATCGACTATTTCGCCAAGAAATACCCGAAGATGAAATTGGTCGGCCGGCAGGCTACCAACCAGGACGCCAACGCAGCCAACAAGGCCGTCGCTTCAATGCTGCAGGCGAACCCGAACCTGAAGGCGCTCTGGATTCCGGAGGCCGGCTCGGCCGAAGGCGCCGTTGCTGCCGTCCTGGAGGCGAAGGCGAAAGTGCTAATAATACACGCCGACATCACGCCGGCGACGCTGGAGCAGATCAAGGCCGGCAACATCCACATGGCGCTGAGCCCCAACCAGGTTATGCAGGGCTATCTGGGCTTCGTCGCGACATTCATGGCGGCTCACCCCGATCTGATCGATCCATTCAACGACTACAAGGCGTCAGGCTACAATCCGATGGGTATCCCATTCGCCGACAACGGCTTTGCCGTCATTACCAAGGAGAATGCGGACTCGTTCGACTTGAACAAGTACATGGAAGGTCGCGATCCAGCGTAAGATCACACGTCCCCAGGCCCGCGTCACCTCCCAGGACGCGGGCCAACACTTCCTACCTTGTCGTGGACGCAATGGATAACTCCGTCATCCTCAAGATATCGAATCTAAGCAAGTCGTTCGGACCTGTCGCGGCGCTGCGAAGTGTCGATCTGGAGCTCCGCCGTGGTGAAGTCCACGCTATCGCCGGCGAGAACGGTGCCGGAAAATCGACCTTAATGAAGATCATCGACGGTATCCTACGTCCCGACAGCGGCGAGATTTTCATTGACGGCAAGCTGGTTTCGATCTCCTCGCCGACCGAGGCTCAGAAACTCGGCATCGGCTTCGTGCACCAGGAAATCGCGCTGTGCCCGGACATCTCGGTCGCCGAAAACATCTTCATGGGCGTGACAAACACCAGCAAGGCGCTGCTGATGAGGTACGCCGAGCTGAAGGCGCGCGCCTCGACCATTCTTAAGCAATTGGGCGACATCGACTCATCGGCGCTCGTGGGCGTGCTTTCGATCTCTCAACAGCAACTCGTCGAGATCGCCAAGGCACTGACGCTCGATTGCCGCATCCTGATCTTCGATGAGCCGACCGCCGCACTGACCGAACGCGAAGCCAAGATACTGTTCGAGATCATCCACAGACTGGCGGATAAGGGCATCGCCATCATCTACATTTCGCATCGAATGGCCGAGATTTTCGACAATTGCGACCGCGTCACCGTGCTGCGCGACGGCCAACACATCACTACGCGAGACATCAAGGAGACGACGCCAGAGCAGGTGGTGGCAGCGATGGTGGGGCGCATCATCGACAAGCTCTATCCGGAGAAGCAGCGTGATGACGAGAAGTCTCGGGAGATCATCCTTGAGGTGGCTAACCTCTCGGAAAAGACGCGCTTCCGCGACGTTTCCTTTCAACTTGCGAAAGGCGAAATCCTGGGTCTTGGCGGCCTGATTGGCGCGGGGCGGAGCGAAATCGTCAAGGGCATCTGTCGCCTCGAGGGCGATGTGACTGGCGCGGTGGCCTTGCATGGCCAGGCGCTCTCGCTGGTGAATTATGGCGACAGCATCGACGCCGGCATCGTCTATCTTTCGGAGGACCGCAAGGGGGACGGCCTGTTCCTCGACATGTCGATTGCCTCCAACATTTCGGCGCTGGCGGTCGAGCAGGTGGCGTCTCGGCTGGGGCTGATCGACGACGCATTTGAGACGCAGCGCGCGGAAGAGCTCGGACGCAGGCTGACGCTCAAATGCGGTCATGTCGGCCAGCCGGTTTCGGCGCTTTCCGGCGGCAATCAGCAGAAGGTGGCGATCGCCAAGATGCTGTCAGTCGAGCCGAAGGTTATCTTTCTCGACGAGCCGACGCGCGGCGTCGACGTCGGCGCAAAGGCGGAGATCCATCGCATCCTGCGCGACCTCGCGCGCGCCGGGGTCGGTGTCGTGGTGATCTCGTCGGAGCTTCCAGAACTGATAGGCATCTGCGATCGCGTGCTGGTGGTGCGGGAAGGCCGAATAACAGGTGAGGTCACCGGCGAAAAGATGACGGAGGAGAATATCATGTACCTGGCATCCATCGCCGACGAGCGGCCGCACGCGTCATGAGCGCCGAGAAATTTATGGCCACGACTACGAGCCCCCTGGAAGGTGAGACCGGCTCCGCCGCAAACGCGCTCGGCCGATTGCTCAAGATGCGAGAGACTGGCCTCATCCTCATCATCGCGGCCATGTTCGTGGTGATGTCCCTCGCGTCGCCCTATTTCCTGACTTGGGACAACATGCGGGCAATGGCGATGGCCTTCGCTGTCGAAGGCATCGTTGTCGTCGGCATGACAATCCTGCTCATCTCCGGTGGCATCGACCTGTCGGTCGGCTCGGTGACCGCGCTCGCGATGGTGATCGCTGGACTGCTCTTCCTCGAAGGCCTGGATCCCTGGACTGCTTCGCTGCTTGCCATCGCAGCGTGCACGGCAATTGGCGCGGTGATGGGCTTCTTCGTCACCAAGGTCGGCCTTCACCATTTCATCGTCTCGCTGGCGGTGATGGTCGTCGCGCGCGGGCTTTGCCTCTTGGGGACAGGCGGGCGACCGCTGGGCCTCTACACGCTGTCGCCGGAGTTCAAGTTCATCGGGCAGGGGTCCATAGGGCCGATGCCGGTCGTCATCGTTATATTCATCATATTCGTTGTGGCGTTCGACTTCATGCTGCGGCGCACGACTGTCTTCCGCAAGGTGTTCTACACGGGCAGCAACGAGAAGGCGGCAGCCTATTCCGGCATCCGCACCAGCAAGGTGATCTTCCTCACCACGACGCTGTGCGCGACCCTGAGCGGTGTTGCGGGGATCATCTACATGGCGCGCTTCGGCTCGGCCCAGCCGACTTTCGGCGTGGGCATGGAACTGAACGTCATTGCTGCCGCGGTCATCGGCGGCGCCAGCTTGAAGGGTGGCTCAGGCACGGTTCTCGGCTCGATCCTGGGGACAATACTGCTGTCTGTGGTTTCCAGTTCGCTCGCCCTGCTGGACGTCTCCGTATACTGGCAGGACATTATCCGGGGCTCGATCCTCCTGACCGCGGTGACGATCGACCATTACTTGAACAAGCGTCGCGGCTGATCGGGATCGGACTGGGACATGGCTGACGGCAGAGAAGAGTTCGAGACGATCCGGCAAATACACACGGTGCTGGTGCTGCATTTCATGGACGGCATGAAACAGAACGACATCGCGGCGGCGCTCAACCTGTCGCCGTCCAAGGTGAACCGACTGATCGCGCAGGGCCGCAAGCTGGGCATGGTGAAGATCGCCATCGAAAGCCCGTTCCAGTTGCTGGTCGATATTGAGAGGCAACTGGCGGAGTTCGCGGGGCTTGCGAATGCAGTGGTGACGCCGACTGTGATAGGCAGCCCCGACAGCACATTGCAGCAAGTCGGGCGCGCGGCAGCATACCAGTTGCTCGAAACATTGCGCGACGGCGATGTCATCGCCATTACTGGCGGCAAGGCGGTGAGCGCCGTGGTCGAGAACATCCAGGCCGAACGCACTTTCGACATAACAGTGGTTCCGCTGACTGGCGGCGTCCAGGGCAAGCACTACACGGACGTCAACCATCTGGCGACGCGCCTGTCCGAACGGCTTGGCGGCTCCACACTTCTGCTACACGCTCCGCTCTTCGCGGAGAGCCCGAAACAGCGCGACCTGCTTATGGACATGGCTTCGGTTCGGAAGGTTTTCGACGTCGCCCGAAATGCCGCCGTCGCGCTGGTTGGTATCGGCTCGATCCAGAATCCGGGGTCGAGCTACTACGATCTGCATCCGACCTCCAGCCCCGATCGCGAGACGCTGCTCGAGAGCGGCGCGGTGGGCGAATTTCTTGCGCATCTTATCCGTGAAGACGGGACGATCGCCGACTATCCGCCCAACTCGTGCCTCGTGGCGCTGAACCCTGATGATCTCGCGCGTTGTCGGGTGGTGATGGGCGTGGCCTCCGGCGTCGAAAAGGTGCGCCCGATCCGTGCGGCGCTGAACGGCGGATATGTAAAATCGCTCGTCGTTGACGAGGACACGGCCAATGCCGTTTTGAACAATACCGGGAGCATTCGTAATGTCGCATGAAGTTTTGACCCGGCAGATCGGCCGTTCCCGTATCGAGGCATCGGCGGTGGGGCTCGGCACCTGGGCGATCGGCGGGTGGATGGTGGGCGGGACCGACGAGCGCCAATCCATCGACGCGATCCGTGCCTCCATCGACGAGGGCGTATCGTTGATCGATACGGCGCCGGCATATGGTCAGGGCTTGTCGGAGGAGATCGTCGGCAAGGCGATCAAGGGTCGGCGCGACAAGGTTGTGCTCGCCACAAAATGCGGTCTGGTCTGGCACACGACAAGGGGCAATCATTTCTTCGACTACGACGGTTGTCCGGTACATCGTTATCTCGGCGGCGACTCGATTGCGTTTGAAGTCGAGCAGAGCCTGAAGCGGCTCGGCACCGACCACATCGACCACTACATCACCCATTGGCAGGACCCGACCACGCCCGTCGCGGAGACGATGGAGGCGTTGCAACGCCTCAAGACACAGGGCAAGATCCGCTCAATCGGCGCCAGCAACGTTACATTGACCGACGTCGAGGCCTACCTCGCGGCCGGCCAGCTGGACGCGGTCCAGCAGGAATACAGCATGGTCTGCCGCGACCTCGAAACCAAGCTCGCGCCTTACTGTATCGAGAACGAGGTCTCAATTTTGAGCTACTCGTCGCTGGCTCTTGGCCTGCTGTCGGGAAAGGTCGGTCCTGAACGCGTTTTCGAAGGCGACGACCAGCGCAGGAATAATCCACGGTTTTCCCGGGCCAATCGCGAAAAGGTCGCGCGGCTGATGCAGGAAATCCGGTCGATTGCCGCCGCGCACGAGGCAACCAAGGCCCAGATCGTGATCGCCTGGACTTTGCAGCAGCCGGGCATCACCTTCGCATTGTGCGGCGCGCGCAACCCGGAGCAAGCAAGGGAAAACGCCAAGGCCGGGCGAATCCATCTTTCCAGGGAACATATCAGCCGGATCAGCGAGGCAGCGAAACGCAATCTGACTGATCTCGACGCCTGAATATCGAAGGACAACCCGAAAAACGATCGGACCGCCTCCAGCAGTCAACGGCGAAGCTATGCCTGAACAAAGAGACGAAAATCTCGAGAAAATTCACCTCAACGGCGCTTTCGACGTCATCATTCTGGGTGGCGGCATCAACGGCATCGGCGTGTTCCGCGATCTGGCATTGCAGGGCCTGCGCATCCTGCTGGTCGAGCGCAGCGACTTCTGTTCGGGGTGCAGCGCGGCGCCTTCGCGCATGATCCATGGCGGACTTCGCTATCTAGAGAACGGCGAGTTTGAACTCGTGCGGGAATCACTGCGCGAGCGCGATGCCTTGCTGGTGAACGCGCCGCATATGGTGAGGCCGCTGCCGACGACCATCCCCATCCGCTCCGTCTTCTCAGGACTTATGAACGGCGCCGCCAACTTCCTGGGCGTTTCCGAGACGCCCTCAAGCCGCGGCGCGCTCGCAGTCAAGGCCGGTCTCGCCCTATACGACTGGACGACCCGACACCGCCGAATTCTCCCGCGACATGTCTTTCGCAACGCGCAGCAGACATTTGCCCAGTGGCCGGGCCTGGACCCGAAGCTGCGCTACTCGGCCACCTACTACGACGCCTGGATAAGCTACCCGGAGCGGCTCGGCGTCGAGCTTCTCCTCGATACCGCGCGTTTCGCCCCGGAAAGCGTTGCGCTGAACTACGCAGAACTGTCACGCGAAGGCTCAAACTTCGTGGTCACCGACACCGTCACTGAAGGGCGCTTCACCGTATCCGCCAAGGCTGTGGTCAATGCCACTGGTGCGTGGGTCGACGAAGCCGTCGCAAAACTTAGCGGAGACGTAGTTACCGATGACCGTATCGTCGAAGGGACGAAGGGCTCTCACCTTATCCTCGATTGCGAGCCTCTTTACCGGGGGCTTGGCGGTCATATGATCTTCTTCGAAAACGACGACGGACGGGTCTGCATCGTATTTCCCTATCTCGGCAGGGTTCTTGCCGGTTCGACCGACATTCGGGTGAGACAGGCCGAGCGAGTGCGGTGTGAAGCTGATGAGCTGGAATACATTCTGGGCGCGGTCCGTGCCGTGTTTCCCGGTATCGACGTGAACTGCTCGCATGTCGTCTACACTTACAGCGGCATCCGTCCGCTGCCGAAGAGCGACCATGCCTTCACCGGACGAATTTCGCGCGGACATTTCGTACACCGGCTTGACGGCGAAGTGCCGCAATTCTGTATGATCGGCGGTAAGTGGACGACATTCCGGGCGTTTGCGGAGCAAACGGCCGATGCTGTGCTGGCCGAACTGGGAAAGCCACGCCTGAGATCGACCATCGCCATGCCGATCGGCGGCGGCAAGGGCTTTTCGGATGACGGCGAAAGTTTGATGGACGAGCTGGTTCGGGATTTTGCAATCGCCCGCTCGCGCGCTTCGCACCTGGTCGAAGCCTACGGTACAGGTGCGCGCGAGGTCGCAGCGTTTTGCAGAGGGCGCGACGACGATGTGAAGCTGGATGCAGCCACCGAAATCACGCAAGCGGAGATCGTCTTCCTGTGCAGACATGAGTTCGTGGTCGATCTTGCGGACCTGCTGCAGCGCCGTACCGGCCTCGCCATCCGAGGAAGCCTCTCGACAAACCTGGTTGGACGCGTGGCCGGCATTCTGGCAAAGGAGAGGCGCTGGGATGCAAGGCGCCGGCACTCCGAAATCGATGGTTTCCTCGACGCACTCGACCGGTATCACGGTGTCTCACGGGGGACGCTCGACCAACGGACACATGACAGGAGTATCGCATGCGCGTGAGCAGCAAGGCCCGCATGAATCGCATGTTCACGAACGGCAGATGCCTCGATGTGGCGCTCGACCACGGCGTTTGCAACGAGCCAAGCTTTCTGGTCGGCCTTGAAGACATGCCGGGCGTCGTCGACGCGTTGATCCGTGCCAAGCCCGACGCCATACAGATGGCCTATGGACAGGCTGACCTGCTGCAATTGCGTCCGGAAAAAGACAAGCCGGCGCTCGTCATGCGTATCGATATGGGCAATCCGTACAATGCTCAACGCCATCGCGTCATGTGGTCGATGCTGCAGAATGCCGACGAACCGGTCATCGGCGCGCTGGAAATGGACGCGGCCTGCGTGGTGGTCAATCTCTTCATGTTGCCGGACGAGCCTGAGCTTTTCCGCCAGTGCGTCGAGAATATCAGCCGCGTGCGCGCCGCCTGCCACCGCTACGGCATGCCATTGATGATCGAACCGCTTGTTATGCTTCCCAACGACGTGCGCGGCGGCTACCAGGTCGATGGCGACGCCGAGAAGATCATCACTCTGGTGCGTCTGGCGTCGGAAATGGGCGCCGACATTATCAAGGCCGACCCGACCGAGAATCCAAACGATTTCCACAAAGTCGTCGAAACAGCGAGGGTTCCAGTGCTCGTGCGTGGTGGCGGCAGGGAGGATCTGAAGATCGTCCTGAGTAAGTCGGCGGCTATGCTGAAGGCCGGCGCGAAGGGGTTGGTCTACGGTCGCAACGTCTACCAGCATGCTAATCCGAAGGCAGTCGTTAGCGCTTTGATGGCGCTGATTCACAATGAGGCCAGCGGCGAAGAAGCCTGGGATATCTACAACCGTGGCTGATCAGGAACGTTACCTGCTCGGCCTCGATGCCGGCAACACAGTTATCAAAGCCGTGCTGTTCGACCTGGCAGGTCGGCAGATCGGCATGCATGCCATCGACGGCCGCTCTCATACGCCGCAACCCGGCCATGTGGAACGCGACCTTGATGAACTGTGGGCGAACGCCTGCGAGGCGATCCGCATTTGTCTCTCAGCAGCCGGGATCGATCCGTCGGCCATCGCGGCCGTAGGCTGCGCCGGCCATGGCAACGGCCTCTATCTGATAGACGACGCCGGCCGACCGCTGCTGGGGATCCAGTCGCTGGATACCCGCGCCGCCAATGTCGCGGCGTCGCTTAATGCGAGGGCGGGCGACGCGCTGCATGCGATCTGCCTGCAGAAGCCCTGGCCGTCGCAAACCCCGACTTTGCTGGCCTGGGTCAAGGCCAACCAGCCGCAGCTTTACTTCAGCGCGCGCACCGTAATGCTGTGCAAGGACTTAATCACCTTCCGACTTACCGGCGAAAGGGTGAGCGATGTTTCCGACATGTCGGGCGCCGGCTTCGTTCGGATGCCGGATGCCGAGTATGATGGTGAACTGCTGGCGCTCTACGGCCTGGAAGACGCCAGGGCAAAGCTGCCGCGTCTACTCGATCCGGCCGACATTGCCGGCGTAGTGACGACCGAAGCGGCGGCGCAGACCGGCTTGGCGGCGGGCACGCCGGTGATCGCAGGCTACTTTGACGTGGTATCGAGCGCCACGGGCGCCGGCGCAATCGGAGCAGGGGAGGCGTCGATCGTCGCCGGGACGTGGTCGATCAATCAGGTGTTCTCAACAGCACCTGTCGTCGATCGGAACGTCTTCATGGTTGCACGGTTTGGTCCGGGTCGCTTCGTCAACATCGAGGCCAGCGCAACTTCGGCGGCCAATCTCGAGTGGTACGTTAGGGAACTCGTCGAGCGCGGGCATCATCACGACGACCCGTTCGGACACTGCAACGAGCAGATCGGCAAGGTGACGCCGGCGACGGACGATCCGATTTTCCATCCGTTCCTCTATGGCTCGCGCCTGGGTTCCGATTTTCGCGCGGGCTTCTACGGGCTGACCGGGTGGCACCAGGAAGGGCATTTGCTGCGCGCGCTTTTCGAGGGGGTTATGTTCGAACACCGGCGGCACATCGAGGTGCTGACGAAAGCCGGCGTTACCTTTGACCGGGCCGTGCTCTCCGGCGGCGGATCGCGCAGCCCGCACTGGCCGCAGATGTTCGCGGATGGTCTCGGCGTGCCGATCACCGTGCCGGAAGCGCGCGAGACTGGCGCTCTGGGCGCTGCGATAGGAGCCGGGGTTGCGGCCGGCCTGTTTGCCGACTACGAGGCCGGCATCGCCGCCATGACGCGGCCGCGCACAGTGTACCGGCCGGACCCTCGGTTAAGGCTTCACTATGATCGGCGCTATCGTCTGTCCGGCGAGATTGCCAACGTCATGCGCCCGTTATGGAACGATCTGGTCTCTGGACAACGCCCGGCATGAGCCAACGCCTGGATATAGGATCCTTCGACTACGTCATAGTCGGCGCAGGCTCGTCCGGCTGCGTGCTCGCCAACCGGCTGAGCGCCGATCCGGCGAAACGCGTGCTGCTTCTGGAAGCTGGCGGATCGGACAACTATCCCTGGATCCACATCCCGGTCGGCTACCTCTATTGCATGGGCAATCCGCGGACCGACTGGGGCTATCGCACCACCGAAGAGCCTGGTCTGAATGGCCGCTCGCTTGCCTATCCACGCGGCAAGGTGATGGGCGGCTGCTCGTCGATCAACGGCATGATCTACATGCGGGGCCAGGCGGCCGACTACGACCACTGGCGCCAGCTCGGCAATCGCGGATGGGGCTGGGGCGATGTATTGCCGCTGTTCAAGAGGTCCGAGGACCATCAACGGCTGAACGGGGCCTTTCATGGCCAGGGCGGAGAGCTTCGCGTCGAGCGCCAGCGGCTCTCCTGGCCGATCCTCGACGCGGTCCGCGAGGCGGCCGAGGAACTCGGCGTGCCCAAAGTCGACGACTTCAACGCTGGTGACAATTTCGGCTCGTCCTATTTTGAGGTGAACCAGAAAGCCGGCTTCCGCTTCAACGCAGTGCGCGCCTTCATCCGTCCGATCCGCAACCGCAGGAACCTGACCATCCTGGCCCAGGCGCACGCTGAACGAATTGTGCTCTCTGGCCGCAAGGCGACAGGCCTGGAATTTCGACACAACGGGACGCCATCATCGGTCGAGGTTTCCGGTGAACTGATCCTGTCGGCCGGCGCCATCGGCACGCCGCAGATACTGCAGCTGTCCGGCATCGGGCCGGGTTCGCTGCTGCAAGGGCATGGCATCCAAGTGCAGCACGACCTGCCGGGCGTTGGCGAGAACCTGCAGGACCATTTGCAGATTCGCACGGCCTTCAAGATCGCCGACGCTCAGACACTGAACGAGCGGCAGGCAAGCCTGTGGGGCAAGGTGCGGATCGCGTTGGAATACGCATTTTGGCGATCAGGTCCGATGTCGATGGCGCCAAGCCAGCTCGGCATCTTCATGAAATCCGATCCGCGCTTCGAGACAGCCAATATCGAGTTCCATGTCCAGCCGCTTTCGCTGGAGGCATTCGGCCAGCCGCTGCACAGCTTCCCGGCGATCACGGTCTCGGTGTGCAACCTCAGGCCCGAATCGCGTGGGACGGTGCGGATCGTCTCGCCGCGCTCGGAGGACCATCCGGCGATCGCGCCGAACTACCTCTCGACGGATGGGGACCGCGAAGTCGCCGCTGCCTCGATCACGGCGGCGCGCCGGCTCATGGCCACGAAGCGGATGGCGCGATATCGACCGGAGGAGTTCAAGCCGGGCGTCCACATCCAGGCGCCTGAGGAACTCGCGCGCGCCGCCGGCGACATCGCCACGACGATCTTCCATCCCGTCGGCACCGCCAGGATGGGTGCGGACGATGCCGCCGTCGTAGATCCCGAATTGAAGGTGCGCGGCTTCGAAAGCCTGCGTATTGCCGACTGTTCCATCATGCCCACCATTGTGTCAGGCAATACGCACGCCCCTGCGCTAATGATCGCGGAAAAGGCGGCTGAGTTGCTTTTGAGGGTTCGCTAGTATCGCAGACGCCCTGTTGGGCAATTCCTATGGTGCGATTGTCCTGTGAGCGCAACGAGCGTTAGTCGACCCAGCGCTCCCGTCTGCATAAGACCGGAGCCAAGCTATGTCTCCCCTCGAAACCCATCGTGCCCTTCTGAATCATTCCTCCGCCATTACGGAGCGGGCAAGGGCCTTGCGTCTTGAATTCAGACAGAGCGTTGAGGATGCTCGCTCTCAATCGCAGGAACGCATAGCGCGTTCCCGTCATCTTCTGGCGACGACCAAGGTGCGCTCGTGGTGGCCCAAAAAAGTTCAAACTGAGACACGGATCATGCGGCTTGGTCTCGCGCGAGGGCACCTCAGGCTCGGCAGATGGCACCTTTGCCCTGCAGCGGGAGGGGATAGACAAACTACAACGCTTCGAACTGCCAGCCGCCAGGGCGGATTTAATATTTGGAAGCGACTTTAGGCATATCTAAACGGCCGTCGCTGCCAATAAGCGTAAGCGCCGGACTTTCTAGGTTGCCAGGTCTGTGGATGGTGGCAGATGCCGTGCTGAAGGGGCGGCGCTTATGTCGTTGTCGCGTAGCAGTCGCGTCTACGGGCCTGCTGATCTGGACATGCTCCAGCGGGTGTTTAACCGGTTGTACGATGAGCGACGCCTGGCCAAGAAGGATCGCGAACAGCGGGAATATCTGGCTAGGGAAGTTTTCCAAGCTTTTGGTGAGGCCACCACCGACGAAGCTGACCTACTGCGAGGGCTTTCGGCTCTCAAATGACGCAGCGAGGCGCGAAGGTATCAGCATAGGGACCAAAGTGTCGGTCTCTACGACTTCTGTCTGAATAGAACATCTCAACGGGCATGCGATCCTGCTTTCAGACGGCACCGGTCGACCTCGCATTCTATCCGTGCCGTCTGAAAGGCATGGAGCCCGCTCGTCCCCCTCTAACGAGGGGGCTCTTGCATGCGACGGATTTCGAGGAAGGACCTGAAGGTAGCGGCCAGATTTTCCTCAGCATGAGCGCGCGGGCTTTGAAATTTCTGAACCGATGGATGGCAGAACATCTGCCAAACGTGAGCACCGAAGACCCAGGGGCCATTGCCGATCTCGTCGTCGAACTCCTGGCTACTGCCGGGCGTCAGGGCATCGCGCCGCAAGAGATATACGAGGAGGTCGATAGCGTGTTTCCCCTTCTGAAAGAAGCGATGCAGCGCCGTGGGGGCGGCTTGGCCGATTGACACGGCGAAGATGCCTGCGCAGGGACGTCCATCATTTTTAAATGACGGCGCGCTTCTGCCCTCGCCAGAAGACGAGCCAACCAAGTTTGGTGGCTTGTCGCCCACAGGCGGGCGCCTAGTTCAGGAGCGGAAAGCGTGAAAACCATGGCCGACAAAAAAATACTCAACGGCGGAAGCGGCTTTGAGATCGCCATGATGGCTGTCATCGTTGCGGCTGCGATGGGCCTCATCATAGTCGCAGCTACGGGAATGCAGTGAACGCCAGTTGCGCTCGCCCCCGACGCTCTTGACAACCGGCGATAGCACAGGCCAGTTTCGCCGCGTTTGAAGACCATAGGGGGAATTTTGTGAAGAAGACATATGAGAAGCCCACTCTCCGCAAGCGTGAACGTCTGGCTACGGTAGCGGCTGCCCCAATTTCGGGACCACCCGTCGAGCCGGCTTGAGTTCGCTGGTTTCGCATCAAAGCCCGTCGGCCCCGGTCGGCGGGCTTTTTGTTCCGCTGCAGTTCGGTTCCTGGTCGCAGCTCCCGGGAGACGGTCGAGCGCGCCCTGTCGGGTCGGTCCTGACGCAAAGAGCCCGCTCGCGGAGGAGGTGCGGCGGGCTCTTCTGCGGACTCGCTAAGTCAGTCTTGCGGCCAAGCCTGCCAGAACCTTAAAGGCGCCCGAGGCACGAGACTTGTAGGCATATTTGTAAACCGTGCGGTTTCTTTCATCGGTCACCCGCACCCAAAAGCGTTCATCTGTCCGTGCCGTGACGTCCTTGCCGGTGGCCTTTTTGGCGGCCTCCCAAGGAGTGTCTGCGCTGGCTAATCGCCGACCATCTCTTCCACCCTGTAAAGCCTAACCGTCATCAGGCTCACTCCAACAAAGGAGCGTCCCAACTTGCACTCGATCAGCTTGTTCCCTCTCGGGCGCTCACCTTCTTTCGTTGGAAGGAGGAGCAATCGCGCCTGGAACGATGTCGGTGTTCTGAGCCACCTTTATCCGCCAGCCCGACGGTTCTTCCTTCACAACCAGAAGCAGAATGCCTTGCCGTGTTCCGGCGGGTGCGCCGTCCGGAGCTGATGCACCGGTTAGGATCCATGTGAAGTGCACCGAGGCAAGGCCGGGTGCTAATTCGACAACTGATGAGACAGCCCCCTCGAGCCGGCTGTTGCGAAACATGCTTTCATGAGTTGCGCGATGCGCCCTCGCGATTTCGGCGCCTATGCTGCTCCGCGGCGCCACGTGCTCCTGAGCGCCCTCGCGTTCACTCGTTGGACGGTAGCAACGCCGACCACCGATATGCCCAAGTCACCGGCTTCGCTTGACGGCGGGCCGGATGACTTGGCCGGTCGTACGCCCAGCTCGCCCTGCCGGCCTCTGTGCAGGATGAGTTCCCCTTCGGTGCCGCGCAAACGGAGGCTGGCAGGGCCTTCATCGTGGTTCCCTGGCATCGCATGTCAAAGCCCGCGCGATTCCGCCGGATCAAGACACTCCCGAAACAGATGCCAGCAGATGTACCAAAGACCGGGCAGCATCTGTGTCGGGTATGCCCAGATCGCGGACGCTGCTCATATGGTTCACCCTGGCCAGGCTCGTTTGTGAAACACCCAGTCCTTGGTTTTTCAGATGCTCCGCAAAAGCCGCAGCCTGGCTATGAAAAGGCGGGGTTTCATCCGCCCCGACCGAGATCTGGACTGTCACCGACGGATCGAAACGATGGTCGATCGGCGAAAACCGCTCAACCTCTTCATCGGTGATGGATATTTCAGGAGCGAGGAACGACTCTTGCAACGGCCTTAAATCGTAGATGCCACCGAGCAGGAGCGCGCCTTTGAGACCCGATGGTCGGCTGTCGTCGTCGAAAAGCATCGTCGCGAGGTGCGCGCCGGCGGAATGGCCGCTGACGGTCAACTTGCCGGGGTCGCCGCCGTGGCTTTCGATGTGTTCATCCACCCACCGCTTGGCGCGGCGTATCTGGTCGACGATCGTGGCCATCCTCACCGCCGGCATCAGCGCATAGCCCATAATGACCGCGATCGCTCCTGCTTTGGTTACACATCCCGCGACGTAAGAATAGTCTGTCTTGGAGAACATGCGCCAGTAGCCGCCATGGATGAAGATATGCACCGGCAGTCGATCGCGTCTGCCTTCAGGGAAAAAGAGGTCCAGAGTTTCAGCGTGGCCGGCTCCATAAGCGACATCAGCGATCATGGGGATTTTCGCCCTGGTCTCCGCACTTCTGCGGCGGATCTCGGCGACGATGTCGTCGAACTCGGGGACGTGATCGAGCGTGCGGAATGGGTCTTTCGCCATCTCTCTCATCAGATCATCACGGCGAGTATTTCGCCTCCATGAACTCGGCTTGTAATGCTTCTGGCCGCCCTCGCGCCCAAGCCCGCTCTGCTTGACGCTTGCGGAGGGTCGGCAGGGTCGGACATCAGATCGCGATTGAGCGCGATCATAACGGGCTCGATCTTCGATGCCATGCGGGTGCCTTGCAAGACGCGTGCGTAGATATAGGCGGCAAGGCCATACTCGGCGCTGGAGATCGCGGTTGCGGAAAACGCGGCCAGAAAGGCACTGATGCTAACGCACCTTCGCTCGGGTGACCCGCCAGATGACATTACCAACATCGTCGGCGACGAGCAGCGCGCCGGCCCGATCGACAGCAACGCCGACCGGACGGCCCATCGCCTTGCCATCATGTCCGAGGAAGCCGGTGAGCACGTCCTTCGGCGGCCCGCTCGGTCTACCACCGCGGAACGGCACGAAGATCACCTTATAACCGCTGTGCACGCTTCTATTCCATGAGCCGTGCTGGCCAACGAAAGCGCCGTTGCCATAGGCCGTGCCGAGCGACGCGCGTCTGGAGAAGGCAAGACCCAGAGAGGCGGTATGGGAGCCGACCGCATAGTCGGGCTTGACTGCCTCCGCCACAAGATCAGGGCGCTGCGGCTTGACGCGTTCGTCGACGTTCTGCCCATAATAGCTGTAGGGCCAGCCATAGAAAGCGCCGTTGCGAACTGAAGTGATGTAATCAGGCACGAGATCGTCCCCAATCTCGTCACGCTCGTTTACGGCGACCCAAAGCTCGCCGGTTTCAGGATTCCAGGAGAGCCCGTTTGGGTTGCGCAGCCCGGACGCGAAAACCCGGGTGCTGCGGCTGGACCGATCCACCTCAAGGACGGCGGCGCGGCTTTTCTCCGCAGCGATGCCATTTTCTCCAGCGTTGCTGTTGGAGCCAACCGTGACATAGAGTTTGCGTCCGTCCGGACTTGCGATCACGTCCTTGGTCCAATGATGGTTGATGTCTCCGGCCGGCAAGTCGACGATCTTTTCCGGCGGCGCGGTTATCCGGGTCTGGCCGTGGGAGTAGGGGAAAGCGACGAGCGCGTCGGTGTTGGCGACATAGAGCTTGCCTTTGGAAAGCGTCATGCCGAAGGGCGAATTGAGGCCTTCCACGAAAATTCTGCGCACATCCGCAACGCCGTCGCCATTGGTGTCGCGCAGGAGCGTGATGCGGTTAGCGCTGATGGTCGCAGCGCCGGCTCGCTTCATGGCCTGGTTCATGATCAGCTTTCTCAGGCTGAAGCCAGCGTCATGTTTGGCAGGGGCATTGGTTTCGGCCACAAGCACGTCGCCGTTCGGGAGCACATGCAGCCAACGCGGATGGTCGAGGCCGGCGGCGAACGCTGTCACCCTCAGTCCCTTCGCCGGGATTGGCATACCACCTTTCTGCCAGCCTGTTGCCTCCGCGATGTTGACGGTCGGGATCAGTGTGGGTGTCGGTTTCGGCAGGGTGGGGTTGGGGCCATAGCCGGTTACTGCCACCGTTTTCTGAGCTGGAACGCTAGCGCAGCTGACTATGAGGGCTCCCAATCCAGCTAGGATGAAGTTTTGTGGGAAGCCGGCATGCATCGAACGTCCTCCGTTCGGATTCGCCTCGTGCTCTTGGTTAAACGCTAGTCAGCGGCTTGGTATTCCAATCACGTCAAAACAGCAGCTCGTGATCCGTTGCCGATCCGCTTGAGAGCCAGGAGTTCGCGACGCTCTGCTCTCTGCCATAGATATGCCGCGCGCGAGGGGTACTCTGGCGCGAGGCAGATATGCCAAGGCAAATTTCTGAAGCTCAGCATTGAGCTGCATTGCGATCCCGGCGTCGCGGCTCCCCATGCCCTATGTTTGCCGACGGTCATGGTGAGGTCAAGAACCTTGCCGCCAAGCCGAAGCTCGCGTTCCGCATTCAGCTTCCAGCCAGTGGGGGACGCCAATGAAGCATCCTGAACAGCCCGTCAGGCTCGAGCTCTTTTGGCTTTTAGCCGGCCCTCTTGCCGTCGAACTCGTTGTGGATCACGGGTTGGCGCTGCACTGAGCCGTGAGCCCTGCGCCAGATCCCAGGAAGCAATCCGGGGCACTTGCTTAACTGAATGTCCGGCCGCATCTTTCTCTTGGGGAGAGAGGGCTTGGACAAGGCTCGATATAACAACGACTTTAGCTGCCGCTCGGCCCGCTCTAGGGGTTTATTGGAACCTCATCAGCCTCGGAAAGATTGGCGTTTCTACCCATCGGCTTGATATTGTGGTATGTAGATGCCGCAATTCCATTGGCGGGAGCACGGATATTCCGCTCTACCGTTCAGGCCACGCCAGCGCAGCTGGCGTTCGGATCGTCCGGCGCAAATGACGATCGTCAGGGAGGAATGCCATGCGCGCAATCGCACTTTTCATCGCCTCGTCGGCCACGATCTTCCTTGCAAGCCCCTCGCGGGCGCAGGATGCCGCCGCGGGCGAGAAGGTCTTCACCAAGTGCAAGGTCTGCCATATTGCCGACCAAGACCAGAACAAGGTTGGCCCCTCTCTGAACGGCGTCATCGGGCGCACGGCGGGCACGCATCCCGGTTTCACTTATTCCATGGCCATGACAGAGGCCGGAAAATCCGGCATCAAATGGGATGAGCCCACGCTGACGAAGTATCTTCAAGACCCCAGGGGCATGATCAAAGGGACGAAGATGGTGTTTCCCGGCCTCAAGAACGATCAGGACGTAGCCAACGTCATCGCTTACCTGAAACAGTTTTCCAAGTAAGGCCAGTCGCGTTCACGCTTACCGCCGCGCGGGAATGGCTTGCGCCCCCGCCTGTGAGGGAAAACTGGCGAAATCACATTTGACGGCGTTGGACGCCGAAATCCTGAAGGTTCCTAAACGAAATTCGCTGTAACAAGACGGCCCAAGCCGCGCGGCGAGAGCTGGCCCGAAAATAATCCGGGCGTATACGGCTCTCAGACCGTCGATCACAAATTTTGTCGATTGAATTGTCAGAGATGACTTGAGCGCATCTAAGCCGGAACAGGGAACATCGCGACACGCAAGCGGTTGTAGAGTCGGCGGCACGGTCTGTCCTCCGTTCTGCCGGCCGTCTGAAAGGCAACGATGGAGCCCGCTCGTGCGAGCGGGCTCCGACCAGTTTTGAGATCCTGCGACTGAAGTCCAATTTCCGTCGCATTGGTCTTACCGGCGAAACATGCCCCTCGACGTTCGTCGCTCCCATCCCAAAATTGTAATGATTGGCGAAATGCACCGGTGAGGATGCGTGGTAATAGTTGATTCAACCATTGCTGGTATCTATTGGGTGGCGGCTCCGACAGCTGGCAGGGTGGGCTGCTGGGTGTTGCCGGAGCCGCCTGCGCGGCCGATGGAAAGACCGCGCTGTCTCAGAATAGGACAGCGCGGTCTATAATCAGTTAAGGCTAACGTATTCGCCGCCTCCCTCCTTTGTATATGTGCGAGGTTTCAACGGAACGGACGCTCTCGGTGTCAGTTTCTGCAGGCGGTCATATCCAGCTGTCACTGGCGATTGCCGCTCAGCCCGTCGCCTGTTCCCCCCATAGCTGGCGACGGGCTGTCGCTATCATCAGCACTGCGAAAGCCTGTCGGTGAACAGACAGATGCCCGCGGGACCAAAATCTTTTAAATGACGGCGCTGCTGCCGCCGCTAGGTCACGGCCAACTTCAGCAAGGGGATTCGCGATGAAGCGCACATATGAAAAGCCGACACTGGTCAAGCGAGACGCCGTTACAGCCAACATCGTCGTCTCGCTCGCGAACGGCGGGGCATCCGGACAAGACGATGCCCGTCGGCATGGCAGGTATCTATCTTAGCTGACACCGACAGGGAAGGTGACGCATTTCCTCACCGGTTCTCTCAAATGCTGCAGTGAGGCTTAGGTTTCAGTTTAGGGACCAAAGCGACCTCGGTCGTATCGAGAATACTGGCGCTCCGGCGATGGAATGGATATCTCCGGCCGAAGATGAAATGCGCGGTGTGCGCGGCAAGCGCGTTACCCTGGCCTACGCGCCAGATACCTCTCCGAAGAAGCTGCCGCAGCGCTAGAGACGGCCCGGCGGCCATCAGTGCTTCGGGGGAAGTGGTGACGATCTGCCGGGCCTGATCCGGGATTGGGGGCAACCAGACCCCGGACACGCCAACCGTAGCGTCACGGCAGTCGATGGCAATTGTTGTTTTGGCCAGCCGGCGAAGGGCGAGCACGATGTCGGCGAGCTGTGTACCGGAACAAGGGGCCAACCTTCAGGCGCCGCCAGGCATGTCCGCAGCGGCCTGTCTGAGGCTTCTCTCGACGTCGGCAATATAGGTGCTGTCATTGGCATAGTGGTCCCAAAGGACCAAGCCGACAATCAGCGCAATCACGACCAAAGGCCATCGCATCGGACCACGCCCTCCCTCAAGGCCGCTCCTCGCAACAGGCATTATCTTCCGAGTTCGCCCTGTTTACAAGTGATCGCTAATATAGCGGGAGAACTCGCTGGGCGAGGCCCCTAACAACGGCCTCAAGCCCGAGAGCTGCCGGGGATCAAACCGGCAGAATCTTTGGTGCAGGGTCGATGCCAGCAATCTTGTGCAGAAATGAGACAGGGCAGGCGGTTGAGGCTACGCCGTCGCCATTGTAGGCTGCGGGTTGTGGGGGAACTCATGCTCCGGCCTAGACGAAAGCCGCAGAAGGTCTATCCGAACGCCGACCGCTTTGGCGAGGATGGCCGGCGTCTCTACAGCGCATACGCGGCTACGCTACGCAAAGGCCGGCGCAAGAGCCTCATCATACCTGTGATAGACCTGCTGGCCGGTGTCCTTGCCGCAGCTATGGTCCTCGCGTTGGTCTATTTGGGTGCGTTTTAGCCCGCGAACGCGTGCACAAGTGCAAAGCCCACGCCGATGGCAATGCCGGTGAAGAACTTGCCGGCAGCATCTAGGGCCGCTGTGGGGCTTCCTGAGGGCACTGGAAAGGTCGTCAAAGATCGCGTCCACAGGTTGAATCCTAGATCGATATGGATTCGCTGTGAACGTGTTCGCGCCAGTCGGGCACCCTTTTAAGAGTCTATCTCAAGCGGCTTATGGCCTGGCTGTTCATGCCAGATCACCTGCCGCAGATCGCGCCAGTCAACCGCCTGGCCACAGACCGGGCACTTGTGGAAATGGTCGCGCTCGTTGGAATATTCCTTGCTGTGGCGCCGGCCGATGATTGGCGGCCCGAGATCGGACAGCTTCGTCATGTCGGCTTGTCCACCAGTGGCGTCTTCCTTGTCGGCGGCTTGTAGGGTGTGACCAGCCTAACGGTATCGGCATTCACCGTGACGGGCACACCTAGGTTGATGGTCAACTTGCCTTCATCAACGCGGGTGACATCGCCTCGAAGCTCGATCTCCTGGCCCTGCTTAACTTTCGAGATCCGATCGACAATCGAGTGAGGCTGGCCGTAGGAAGGAATCGAGACGCTTACCCGATCCTCGGTGACTCGCCTGCGAACCTTGGCTGCGATCGCGACTTCATCGCCAATGTTGATGCTATACTTTACCATGAGATTGAGTCTGGCGCGGCGACCGTCTTCGTCAAGCTTGAGCTAATATCTAACAAAGGACTAGGAACAAAGAGGACCTCCTGGTGATTGTTACGCCCAGAAGTCATGTTCTGCTTCTGGGTCCGAGATAGCCCGTCGCCAAGCCTCCCAGCTGCGGGCTTTCATGCAGTTGGAACCTTTCGCCCGCGCGAGAATTCTCAGCCGGAGTGGGCTTCCTATGGCCGAAAGCAAGACCGAGCGCGACGAACGCATTAAGGCAGAGAAAGAGTTTCGGGTGCGGTTTCATGTGAGGGAAACCGGCATCACCGAAGAGCAAGCGCGTGAGCTGATAGACCTGAGCGCTGGAAAGGCAGCGCATAATGTGCATCTGCCCCGGCTCGTAACGGGGTAAGAGGCTCGGCCTGTCCCGCTCATGTCGTCCCCCCGACACCCCGCATGCAGGCCGGGCCGCTTTACTCCTGGACAATTTTTTGGCAAGCGCTTTCCAGCTGTAGTCATCGGCCACCTTCTTCTGAAAGTCGGGCGACCCCAACCACGGAGCCATCGAGACCGCTTGCCAGCACGCCCGGCGGGCAGTGATCCTGAGGCTTCCGACTGCCTTGTCAGGCCAGCCTTTACGAAATCGTCGGAATTATGAGTGACCTTCCCGGATAGGCGAGGTTCCTTGCAGCTGGGCGATATGATTGCCAACCTCTGCGCCGCCATCCTCCTGATGTGCCTTGTCGCCACCGTGTTCTTGCTGGCAGGAAAGCCTCTGTGGCTTGCTCAAGAGGCGAAGATAGTGATCCTTCTGCCGCCGGACGCGATAACAACCGCGTCAGTCGGGGGGCCAACCCACCCTCGTTTACCTGACCACGTCGATGCCGGCCTGGAAGCTCAGCGGAACTCGCCAGCCATCAGCCTGAGCGGGCCTAGAAGATCTGGCTCTGCCGGCCGTCCAAGGTAAAGGGGATATGCGCCAATCTCGATCGAATTCGCAGGACCCGTTCGAGCGGATCAGAGCATGCGACTGTTGCGCCTCAAACTCGATTGTCACCTGGAAGATTGACCTGTTCGTTCGCGCTGAGTGCTTTGGAGGCCATTCCGCCCTTCAACGCCAATAGGAAGAACTCGCAACGCGCCAAACGCAGCGACCCGTTATGGACCTGCTCAAGTTCGATCGGCTAGGCACACCGCTCTGCCCAGCGCCTGCGAGATGCCGGCGTGGGTTGCCGCGTTGCGCTCGATCATAAGTTCTATTGCCTCTGATGCCTTGTCCGGATGGCCGGCCTCGAAGGGCGGTGCTGGATCGTACTCGATCGCAAGCTGGATAGCCTTCGCCACCTCCTGCCCGGCAACCTCAGCGATGACCGCAAAGGCGAAGTCAATCCCCGCGGACACGCCCGCAGAGGTGAACACGTTGCCGTCGCGGACGGTGCGGCCCTTTTCGTAACGGGCGCCCACCAGTGGCAGCAACCCCGTGTGAGCCCAGTGCGTGGTGGCGTTTCGTCCTTGCAACAGCCCCGCTGCCCCGAGCAGGAAAGCCCCGATGCACACCGACGTGACGTAGCGTGCATTCTCAGCCTGGAGGCGGATGAAGTCGACAATCTCGACATCGGCGAGCGCCTCAGCAATGCCGGCGCCGCCAGGCACGCAGATCAGGTCGAGCTGCGGACAATCCTCAAACGTGCAGTTCGGCATTATGGCAAGGCCGCGGTCGCTTAGCATCGGCTCGATCGTTCTTGCCGCAACGTAGGTTTTCGCTTGGGCAAACTCGCTGGGCGACGACAGCGAACCAGGCGTCGCGAGCCGGCTTAACACCTCAAACGGACCGGTGAAGTCGAGTTGGGTAATGCCGGGGAAGATCACGAAGCCAACATTGAAAGCCGACATGGCTGTCCCTCCAAGCCATTCATTCTGAATTCTACCCCGTGGACAACCATTTCTCTAGGCGGGTGACAGGGCTCACATCGTGTCGACCGGCGCAAAGAAGCAATTCTCGTTTTCCTCCGTCGGATGCAGACAGATGTGGAAATTGTCGTCACCAGACGGAATCACTACGTCGTAAGGAACGATACCGGTTTTGATGAGTGACTTTGTGGTGATCGCCTGGTCGAAGGATAATTGCGTACCCGTCAGGCCGCGGCGTCACCGTGATGGCGGGGATCTTGATTCTCCGGTGATGGGATATGGCAACAGGCAGGTGGATACGTCCAACTTCTGCTGGGGCTACGCGAAGGCAAGACCACCATTGAGGGCCGCAGCCGTGACCACAATGCTCGCCAGCCCTGCGCGTTCTCGCGTGCTGACCCGATGCATCGAGACGCCCCTCGCGTAACCACGTCAACGTCTAGATTAGCACTTACTAATGTGTTAAAGCAAATGCGAGGGGCGTTTCCATGGCGCACTTGCATAGGCCTATTGCATTAATATGGCTCGTCTTTGCGGACCAGGCCGGTGCACACGATTGGTATACGGGCAAGACAGATCCGGTTCTCCGGTACGATTGTTGCGGGAACAAAGACTGTTACCCCATAGACTCTGCGGATGTCAGGATGACGAGGGATGGCTATTTCGTCAGATCGCAACATTCACTTTACTTGAACGAGCTCCGGGAGTCGGAGTGGTTTATTCCCAGAGACCGTGTCCAGACTTCGCCAGATGACCGCTATCACATTTGCGAGCGGCTGATGACGTTCTACCGGTCATTGACCCCACACATGAATTTCGAGGCCTATCACAGATTCAGGTGGACCTGTTTTTTCGCCCCGCCAGGCACCAGTTCAATCGGCCAAAGATAGGACAGCAAAACAGATGCCCGTCACTCCTGGCAGAATGGCGGGCATCCGTCACTGCTCTCTCGCTGCCGGACGATCCGGCATCGCTCAAGCTAAGTAATAGGCCCCATTGTTTCAGCACAGGGACCAAAGCGTCGGCTCCTGCGACTTCGGTTGCATTGGGGAACATTCCACCGGTCGGCAGGTTGGGTTTCACGGCGCGATCTCTGCCCGACGTCGCGCCGTTGGGGTTTGCGCAGACCCCGGAGCCCGCTCGTCCCCCCTCAAAGCGAGTGGGCTCTGCTTTTCCGGGTCCTCATTTCGCGCCCTATATGAGGGGGTAAGGTGGCCCGGTAGCCTTTGGGTGTGGGTATGGGGTAGCCCGGGCCTTGGCCGGCAGAGACACAGAGCCGGCGACCGAACATATGCGCATCTGCTGAATTCAGCCAAAAGGCGCTGATTGACCCGTGATGCGCGGCAGCGTGGGCGCTTGCTTACGCCCCATCACGAGGACGCCAATATTCGGCAGAATCCTTTAACCCGCCGCTGGGTGTGCCCCCACACCCGCGCGGCGGGCTAAGGTGTGACCGGCGCCTTTTCTCGTGGGGAGAATTGCCTGAGTCCTGGCGCCGGCCTGGCGAACCGGCGGTCCGCCGCACATGCAAGATAGCTAATTTCTACCACAAAAGGACATGGCGTGATCGCGTACCTCTTTGGTTCGTCCATCGATCAGGAATATAATCCTCGCTGGTGCGGCGACCTCATTTTCGGAGATTTGGAGGCTTCCGCTGAAAGCCCAACCCCTTCGCCAATTCCGATCGCCGCTCCGCATAGTTCCGCGCCACCATCGGATGGTCTGCCGGCAGGTTCCATTTCGCGTGATACTGCTTTGGTGTAAGACCGTGATCGGTCATCAGGTGCCGCTTGAGCGACTTGAACTCCTTTCCGTCCTCCAGGCAGATAATGTGATCGGGGAAGACCGAGCGCTCCGGGTCGACGGCAGGCTCCTGCTTTGGCAGCAGGGCTGCGCCAGTGAGCGAGTAATACACCGACGCGATCAAATCCGCCAAGTCGGTTACCGAGACGAGATTATTGCTAACATAAGCGGAGACGATGTCGGCGGTGAGGTCCACTAGTGACATGCGAAATCTCTTTTGTCTGACAAACCTCTCTATTTGAGCGCATCTGCTAATAAAATGAAATCCCGCCAAAAGGCCGAGCCGCCCTTGGATCGCCAGCATGACGGCTGGACTCTTCAAGAGCTTATCGACGCGGACATGTCCGTCACGGGCGGCTGCCTAGACTGCCATCGTCATCAGAGCCTCGATCTGCCGGCGCTCCGCATCGCTTCGGCCCTGACGCTCCCGCCATGGAGTGGATCTGCGGCCGAAGATGAAGTGCGCCATCCCGCGCCCGCCACAGGCATGGATGCCAAGCTCACCGGCCGTCGGGTTGAGCCCGCGCTTCAGCGCGCGGATGACGGAAGTGGTGATGCCGGAGGAGTGCCAGTCCATGCCCATCACAGCGCCGAAGGACTGGAACCAAAGGGGATGCGCGAGGCGCCGCAAAAGCTCGTCGCGGCCATAATGATGGATGATGGCTTCGCATAGCACCGCGCGAGCTTCGTCATGCGATCGCCCAGCTATTTCAGAACCCGCCCGCCATGCAGCGGCAGGTCGGCGCTGCCGCTTCGCTGCGTCACTTTTGCCTCCTATGAATGCCGGGCATTTAGCGGGAATTTGGAAGGCGGCGCAGCCGCAGCCAATGTTTGGCCGTGTCAGTAACGGCAAACCCGCACGCGTTCCAGCACCCGGCGATGATGATGCCAGTGCCGCACCCACTTTACGTGGCAATGGCGGTAGTGGCGGTGCCGGTAGTAGTAGCGATGCGGATAGCGGGCCACGTAGCCAGGATAATAATCGCGATAATAGCGAGGGCCGTAATAGCGGCCGCCATAGTCGTAAAACGGGCCGCCGCCGTAGAAAGGACCACCGTTGAATGGCCCACCGAATGGGCCACCGTAGAACGGGCTGAAGCCGCCGAATGGACCGAAACCGAGACCGAAGAACCCCTGCGCATCCGCAGGCGCGACCGTGGCTGCCGCGGTAGCAACGGCGATCACTGAAGCGAGTAGCAGTTTTTTCATGGCAACCTCCTCCTGAAGGCTGATCATCGGGTAAACGCGCCGTAGGAAGCCATGTTCCCGGTCGCTAATATTCCCGGTGGCAAGAGCAGGTTGCGGCGAAGATGCTGAGGCGGACGCACTACGGCAACATCTCCCCTCGCCGAGGGGAGATGTCCGCTCGCTGGTCGGTCAGCGCCGGCAGATGCGGATCTTTTCGATGACGCGGTGGCCATGGCGCCAGTGCTTCACGATCTTGATCCGGCAATGATCGCGATAATACCGGTTATGATAGCGCACCACATAACGCTCGCGATAGGGAGTGTAGTAGTCGTCATCGTAGACGTGTCGGTAATAGCGGTGAGGGTAATGCCCGCCATAGTAGTCACCATAGTAATCGCCGTAGCTGGGGCCGACGCCGATGCCAAACTGAACGCTACCGGCACTCGCCGGCGCGATCGCAAACGCCGAGGCGATGGCGATCATCGAAGCAAGCAGAAGCTTTTTCATCGCTGCCTCCTTGAGGTCGATGGTTGCCCCTTCGAGGCACAAACGGTTTCGGGACGGGTGGTGTTCCGAGAAAATTAGGCGGGGATCCTAAGGCCCAGCAAGGAGCGAAGCGGCGCCGAAGCTGTCGATCTTCGCCCTTGCAGGGAAGGTCACGCTTTTGTTCGCCCCGCTGTCGTCGATCTTCGGAGTCGCCATACCCCCTGCGGCAATCACAACGGCGCCGAATTCCTAGGTGCTGACGGCCACCAAGCGCGATTTGTGATGGTGGCGGTTCGCTAACAGGCAACCCCGCGTTTGTGGCGTTCAACCGGCTTGCGGGGATACAATGAGCCACACACCTGAACTCTCCAAGTTGGGGTTCTTTTTGGCCCGGCTGCCTCGGTGGCTGGGCTTTTTAGCAATCGCGGATGTGTTATGTGCGTTCGAACCGGATTCGGGGTGGGAGTGAGCATCACACCTGAACCTCTCCAAGTTCGGCTTTGGCCCGGCGGCTTCGGCTTCCGGGCTATTCTTTATGCGGAACAATATACCTGACAGCGCTGCCGCCGTGCGCGACCGTGACTGTCGTATAGCCGGCCGGCAGGGCGCCCGTGGTAATTGGATCGACTTCCTGGCCACGGCCGATCATTCCGGTAGGAGCGCGAGGCCGTCGGCTTCATGGCTGGCGTGATCCTGTGCCCGTTGACTCTTTTCGTCATGACCTTCGCGATGTCGAGGGGAGTTCCGGTAGCGGGTCTTCTCTTTGCCGTTACGATGATGACCGGCATTGCAGTGACCCTGTCCACGGTGGCGGTGTTGTCGATCCTGTTCCGCGAACGGCTTGTGCACATCTTTGAGAGCCGGCCGCGCCTGTTCGCTGCTGTCTCACGGCATCGAAGGCGCTGCGGGGATCGTGCTCGCCAGCGTCGCCGTCTGGCAGATCGCAGCAGCTTGAGGGATGGGTTGACCGCAGTCGCAGAGGGTCGTGCGCAGCTTCAGCTCTCTTCAGGCGGCTTGATGTGGCGGAAAGCCCAAAGCAAGGCCAAGTCGTAGAGGATCTTGAGGGCACCGCAGATCACCAGAGGCCAGGCTTCGAACCCCTCGGCAAATAGCGCGCCGGCGATCGCCGGGCTCGCAGCGGCCGCGAGGCTGCGTGGTACCGACGTAACGCTCGCCGCCGCGGGCCGCTCCGGTGGCGTAACGAGTGCCATCACATACGAGGAGCGAGTCGGCACGTCCATCTGGGACAGTGCTGCGCGTACCAGAAGAAATGCCAGACAGGCATAGAGATTCGGCACCAAGGCGGCCAGGATCAGGCAAATGCTTGACGGGATGTGCGTGAACACCATCGTGTTCACAAGCCCGATGCGCCTCGACAGCCATGCAGCGACCGGAAATGAAACCGCAGACAAAACACCCGACCAGAAAAAGAACACCCCGGCGGTCGATAGCGAAAGCCCGAACCTGCTGAACAGCCACAAAGCTATGAGCGATTGCACGGCAAAACCGCCGGCGAAGGCATCGATGCTGAACAGCGCCGCCAGCTTGTAGACAATAGCGCGCGACGGCCCAAGTGCCGCGGCGGGCAGGTCCTGTGGAGACGTTTTCGGACCAGCAGGAATGCGCGCGTACACCAGGCCGCCCGCCACGCCAAGAACGGCATAGAGGAAAAACATTGCCTTGAGAGCGACGAGCCGTGAGATCCCAATCGTCACCAAGAAATCGGGACTGGTTGCAGCAAGGGCGCCAAACGCAGCCGCCAGCGCACCTAACAGGCTATAGCGTGCGAATGCCTCCGTGCGGTCCGTATCCGCGACAAGCCGAGACAAGACGGCGTGCTCGAGCGGAACGAAGATGCTGACGCTCCCGGACGAAGGATTGATCGTGCCCAGGAAAGCCACGAGCAGAACAGCTGCATAGGTGCTTGACTGCGTGTAGGCCACCCCGGTTGCGATCATCAGGCCGGACGCAGCCAAAAGCAGAGTGCGCCGGTCCGCCCGCACGGCCAGGAATCCAATGCCGAGCGTCAGCAGCGCCGAACCAAGGAGTGCGGAGGTGGCGACAACGCCGATCTCAAGCGGTCCAAGCCCGATTGAAGCCAGGTATACCGGCAAGAGCACTGCGGCAAAGCCATCGCCAAAGTCTCGACAGGCCCGCGCCGCGTATATGTCCGCAGCGCGGCCGCCTTTCCTAAGGTGCTTGACCTCGCCAGGGACAACGCAGTTGCCTTCGGAATTTGGAAGGGATCCTGTCAAAGATCAGCTACCCGTCTTGAGGTGTACTTGATCGAGGGCCAGGTTTAGTCCTTTGGCCAACTTCCCGACAATCGTCATTCGCCCAGAAATCAATGGAGAACAGCCCGGGTTCGTCGTCGGGCTGATTGTGCATGGACGTGACTCTATTCCGCTTTCCCGCAATGCTTTTAGCACTGAATTCAGGTCGGAAGCGATCAAGACCAAGTCGCAAATCTGAGTCACAGCGAAAGGAACCAATTCGGCTGCTTTGCGCCTTATTTCGGCCATCGAAGTCATCCCGGCCGCCCACCAAAAGCGGTCACAGCTGGTGTCAACGCCACGGGGAGTTTGCGCCGTGAAAATATCTCTCCATAATGATGCCAGCATGGGCTTTTCCCTGCCCTGCCCACCGATCAAGTGTTTTGTGAACAGCATCGCACTTTGCTAATATTGCCGTTACTGCGCTCGGCGAGGAAATCGCAGCATGTCGGAGAAGAGTCCGGTCGCGTTGCCGGCGGCGTCGGTGGCAACAGGTTTTCTGGGCGGCAACGGCAACAGTGCGTCCGAAGCCCGGCATGAGCGCCGGATCCTGACCGCGCTCTGCTACGACCTGGTCGGATCGACGGACCTTCTTGCCATCCTGGACATCGAAGAGTTCGAGGAACTGATATCAGCCTTCCAGCGGGCGGCGAGACAGGCGGTCGCGTCGTGCTCGGGTGCCGTCCAGGTCGAGGTCGGCGATGGCGGCGTTGCTTTGTTTCCTGCCGAAATAGACGCCAAGGACGCGGCATCGCTGGCGATCCGAGCCGGGCTCGAAATTGTCGACGCCTGCAGGCGTGTCGGTTCGGACCAAGGCCGCGCCGATTTGCATGTCCGGGTCGGAATCGCGACATCGATGGCCCTAATCCACAAGGGTGACGCCGACACCGGTGGTGACAATGTCACCGGCCCTGCCTTCGCGATGGCCACACGGCTCCAGGCCATCGCGCAGCCGGATACGGTGGTGGTCTCGGACGCGACGCGCAACCTGGCGCGACGGTCGCATGTGTTCAGCTTTAGGGGCCCCCACGCGATCAAGGGGTTTGCCGAGCCGGAGCTGGTCTGGCGCGCGCTGAGTCACAAGCGCGAGGTCGACCGCTTCTTCGCCTTCGGGCGGCTGAGCAGTCCGCTCGTCGGTCGCGAGGCCGAGCTCGCCACGATCGCCGAAGCATGGGACAGCGCCGTTGCAGGAAACGGCGGCGTGGTGGTGATCGAGGGCGAGGCCGGGATCGGCAAGTCGCGCATTCTTCACGAAGTGCGCCGGCGCACGCGTCACCAGCGTGCGAAACTGCTGCTCTTCCAGTGCACGCCGGGAGGCTTGCGCTCGGCGCTGCATCCGCTGCTACAGAACGTACGCGGCGATCTCGCCGGCAACGAAGGACAGCTCAGCGCTGCCGCCGTGGCGGAAGTATTCCGCGATCATGACGTCCGCGATCCCGAAATCATCGACATCTTCTCGTTCCTGCTCGGCGCTGCGGGAGCCGATCCGATGCTCAAGGAAATCGACGCCGAGGCGATGCTCGCGAAAGCCAATTGGGCGGTTCGCCACTCGCTCGAAGCCCTGTGCGCCAGCGGACCGATCGTCCTGGTGGTCGAGGACATCCATTGGATCGACCTGACGTCGAGACAATTGTTGGCTGAGCTTGCACAGTCGGCCCGTCACTTCCGGGCGCTTGTCATCGCGACCACGCGCCCTGAATCCGGGAGCTGGCTGGCAGTATCGAATCCAAAGCATATCTCGCTAAAGCCGCTCAACCGCGAGCAAACGCGGCTGGCGATCGCGGCCATGTGGCCGCAAGACAAGCCGTCAACGTCCCCGGAACTGATCGATGTGGTGGAACGCGTGACCGGAGGCGTCCCGCTGTTCATCGAAGAAATCTGCCAGTGGATGGCCGAGAACGCGGCCTCGGCAACGGATCGGCTGGCGCAGACCGCGACGCACAGTCATGCCTCGATGTTCGAAAGCGTGATCGAGGCCAGGCTCGAAACGCTGGGGCCGGCACGCGAAGTCGCGCGCGCCGCAGCCGTCGCGGGCAATCGTTTCAATCAGGAATTGCTGCGCGCGCTGTTGCCGGAGCTCGACGAGGAAATCATCGCAAACGCGCTGGATTCGCTGAGCGAGGCCGGGTTCCTGATCCGCGTGCGGCCTTCCGGCGTTCCGGTCTATGGCGTGCGCCATGCGCTTATCCAGGAGACGATCTACAACGCAACGCTACGCAAGAGACGGCAGGCCTTGCATCGCCGCCTGTTTGCCGCGGTGAGCCGCAACCGAAACCTGGCCGGGTGGCTGGGCACCGCCGAGGTCGCCGAGCACGCCGAGCGCGCAGGCCTTCTGGAGGACGCGATCGCTCAGTTCGTGATGGCAGGCACGGAAAGCTCGTCCCGCTCGGCAATGGCGGAAGCGAGGCAGATACTCGAGCATGCATTGGCGCTCTGCGAGCGCGTTGCGGCAGCCGACACGCGAGACGCGCTGCGGCTATCGGCAATGATCGTGCTCGGTCCCATCCTGACCGCTGTCGAAGGTCCGAACTCGGCGCCCGCCCGCAAATTGTACGAGGACGGCGTGGTGATCGCCCGGCGACGGCCGGTGGCCGAGCGGGCCAAGTGGTTCCCGATCTACTGGGGCTGGTGGTTCACGGACACCGTCACGGACGGCGAGCGCGCGGAGGTCGTGCTCAGCGATCTCAGGGATGTCGAGGATGCCGAAGTGCAACTCCAGGCCAGGCATTGCGTGTGGGCAATCGACTTCAATCTTGGCCGCCACGACCGTTGCATCGCGGCCGTCGGCGCCGGATTGTCGCTCTATGAGCACGGCCAGGGCAAAGCCAATGCTGCGTTGTTCGGCGGGCATGACGCGAGGGTCTGCGGGCTCGCCCACCGCGCCTTGTCGCTGTGGTTCGTCGGAAAGCCGGCAAGCGCGATCCGTTCGATGTCGGAAGCTAGGAGCTGGGCGCAGCAAACCGGACATGCCGGCAGCATCGCGCATGCCTATCTCAACGAGGCGATGCTGCATTGCTATCGCCGCGATTTTTCGATGCTGCGAAGGGTGATAGCGGATCTGCGCCACTTGACGGAGCGCCATTATATGCCTGCCCTCGCCGCCGCAGCGCAAATCTTCGAAGGCTGGTGCGACGGCAACGCCGGCCAGGTCGAGAGCGGCAGGGAAAAAATGCGGCAAGGCCTTGGCCTCCATGGCGAGTTCCAGACGCCTGAGGACGAACCGGTCTATTGCGGCATGCTGGCAGAGCTTTTGACACGAACTGCCGAGGTCGATGAGGCGCTCGCGCTGCTGGGCTCGGCTGTTGTGCAGGCCGAGGCCGGCGGCAGCCGCTTCTGGCTGGCAGAGCTCTACCGGCGAAGGGCGGAGCTACTTATTCTCCGGGGCGATGCGGAGGCGGACGTAATCGCTGCCCTCGAAAAGAGCATCGCCATAGCCGCGGAGCAAAGCGCTGTGCCTTTCCTCGTCAGTACATACGAGACCATTCAATCATCAGGCCTGTCACCTGAACTGTCGTCGCGCTATCGCGATCGGGTCGAACGTGCGAAATCCGCTCTCGAGCCGGGCGCCGCGCTGATCGTCAATCCCGAATCGGCCGTTCGGCACTAGCCGGCCACTTAAGAGCATCCGCGATGCTGGAGCGATATGAACGCCTGGGTCCGCCGCCCGACGAGGCGCTGGCGAGGCTGATGAAGATGCGCGAAGGCCTTGGCGTCACGCGGATCGCCGACATTACCGGGCTCGACCAGCTCGGCATCCCGGTCGTGCAGGTTACAAGACCTTTCTCGCTCTCCAACGCGGTCGCGCAAGGCAAGGGCGCCACCCTGGCGCAAGCCGCGATATCGGCCATGCTGGAATCGGCCGAGAGCTTCTTTGCAGAGCAGGTGGCGAATTTCGACACAGTCGTCGGCTGCGCCGATCAATTGGGCATCCCGCCCGATCGTTTCGAAAGGCATCTCCAGGGGGGCACCGCGCCCGGATGGCGCGGCCGGGAGACGGCGTGGGTAGCCGCCGACAATCTTCTTACCTGCAGCCGCGACCTGGTCCCTTTCGAGCTCGTGCACACCGCCTATGTGTTGCCGTCACTGCCCCATGACGGCATTTTCGCGGCATCGACGAGCGGTTTGGCAGCAGGCTTCGAGGAGCCGGATGCCATCGTTCATGGCATGCTTGAATGCATCGAACGCGACGCGATCGCCACGGCATACCGGACCCATGGGTTTTTCCACCGTCAACGCATCGATCCCGAGACGATCGATGATCCGTCGCTCCGCGATCTCCTGGAAACTTTGGCGGCCAAGAAAGTGCTGGTCGGCCTTTGGCAAGCTTTATCGCCGTTGGGCATACCGGTGGTGTGGTGCCATCTGCTGGAAGACGAACCGACGGAAACGGTCCTTTTGGACCATCCGGCTGATGGCTCGGCTGCCGGTTTCAGTCCCGCCGGCGCGGCGGTGCACGCCATCTACGAAGCGGCCCAGGCCCGTCTGGCGGCGATCTCGGGCGCGCGCGATGACCTGACGCGCGCGTCCTATCCGAAATACCCCGATCGGCAGATGATCGCAGCGCATCGCCGGCTCCTCCGCGATGGCCCGCGCAGCGTGGATTTCCGCGCGCTCGCCGAGCAGAAGTTCAACACGGCGTCGGACGGGCTGTCGGTCCTCTTGGCAATTCTCGAAGAGAGAGGGTTCGATGCGGTTCACCTAATCCGGGTGGGAACGAAACCGCTCGACGCCCTGTCGGTTGTCAGGATCGTCATCCCTGCCTTGCAGCCGCTCTTGCAGGGGTAGAGGCTATGCGCCCGAAACTCGTCTTCACCGGCCCTACCGTGTCCCATGTCGACGCGTTGAAGGTCGTCGATGCGGTATGCCTTCCCCCGGCCGTGCAAAGCTCGATCGTTTCGGCCGTGCAGCATTTCGACCCGAGTGCGATCCTTCTCATAGACGGCGGTTTTCAGGCCGAGCCGGCGGTTCGGCACAAGGAAATCCTGTGGGCCCTCAGCCGCGGCATTCATGTCGTCGGCGCGGCAAGCATGGGTGCCCTTCGAGCAGCCGAGCTGTTCCCCCATATGCAAGGCGTCGGGCTAATCTACAGATGGTATCGCCGCTTCGCCTTTGCACCCGACGACGCAGTAGCAGTATTGCATGGACCGGCCGAGGTGAATTTCGCTCAATTGACGCATGCGCTGATTGATCTGCGCCGGACCCTTCGCGCTGCTTTCCGGCGCGGCGTGATTTCACCCGAACAGCGGGCGAGGCTCGAGGGTGCGGCACAGGCCGTCAACTTTCGCCAGCGCACCCTGGCACGGATGGTCCGGGATGCGCACGACGGCAAGTACGACGTCGAGAACTTGTGCAGGGAGCTCGGCGCAGTTTTCGTCCAGCAAAAAAAGCAAGATGCTCTGCAGGCACTTGAAGTTTTGCGGGAGCAAGCATTTGAAAAAGCACGCCCCATGCCGGAATTACAGCTAACCTCGGCCTTCTCCAAGGATATGCATGATGCGGGGCTGGCGCTATAGGCCCTGACCTCTTGGCGGCCGACGATTTACGCAACGTAAGCGCCGTGATAGCGTGGTAGTGTCAGAGGGGGCCAGCAATTGGACGCGGTCGATCGTGTCGTTGCGCAAGATCCGTTGCTGGGAACGCGGTTCCTGGTCTACCCGCAGGTCCCTCACCTTTCGGGTTACGGAACACCCGAAACAGTATGGATTTCTACTCCACCCGATCTGATCCGCTCCGGCCCGGAAGATCACCGCATCTACGTTCGCGATCCGCTCCTCGACAAGGAGCCTTACGACTACCCTTATCTGCCACCGTTTGTCGGCGAAATCTTTCCGCCTGCAGAGGCTGGCTTTGACGGCCATTTCGATCAGCTTTCCCTGACCTCGCGCCAGTTCCTTTCTGCGCACGCTTTCGCCTCGGTCAGCCGCGTGCTGGACATCTGGGAAAGCTACCTCGGCAAACCGATTGTCTGGTACTTTGCCGAGACGTACGAGCGGCTCGAAATCATCCCCTTCGTCGACTGGGAAAATGCGCAATCGGGCTATGGCTATCTGGAACTCGGC
Organism: Mesorhizobium sp. M1A.F.Ca.IN.020.04.1.1; assembly: GCF_003997315.1. Lineage (NCBI taxonomy): Bacteria > Pseudomonadati > Pseudomonadota > Alphaproteobacteria > Hyphomicrobiales > Phyllobacteriaceae > Mesorhizobium > Mesorhizobium sp. M1A.F.Ca.IN.020.04.1.1. The sequence continues at coordinate 1,596 of NZ_RZSN01000039.1, read as the reverse complement.
CGAGAGCGTGGCATCGACGGAGGCAAGTATCCCTATGCGCTCAACTTCGATGTGATCGCACATGAGGTCGGCCACGCAATCTTGTTTTCGCTGTTCGGGACACCAGCAGGCGGCCTGACTCAAGGCGATTTCGGACCGTTCCACGAAGCCAACTCGGATCTCGTCTCCCTCTTGTCCTTCCTGAATTTCGACAGCGGCATGGACCGTCTGCTGCGGCACTGCGATGGCAACCTGCTTGTTCTCAATGAATTGAGCCGGATTGCCGAACTGACTGGCGATCGGCAGATCCGCCTCGCCAGCAACGCACGCCGCATGTCGGAGGTGACGGCCGAAATCCACGACAGGTCACGACCGTTCACGGGAGCTGTGTTCGACACGATCGTCGACGTCTACCACGCGGCATTGGTGCACGAGGGGTTGGCCGACGAGCGGCTGCTGGGGATCGATATCAAGGACGTCGACCAGTCCGACATGCAGCGCATCTCGGATTTCACGTCCCGCGCCTTTCGCGCTCGGCCCTTCATGTTCAAGAGCATGCTGATCAGAGCAAGGGACGAAGTGGCCCTCGCACTTGCTCAGGCATGGCCACGCCTCGATGCAGATGACCTGACCTTCGAGAATGCCGCCGCCACGCTGGTCGATGTCAGCGACCGGGTGGCGCCCGCGCTTGCGGAAAACTTTGAAGAAAACTTCAGATGGCGAGAGATTCTATGAACTGATCGATTGCAACAAAAAGGAGTGAGGAAAATGAGCGACGACTATCACCGACCGACACTGACGTTTCCCAAAGGTGCCTACAACGCAGCACAGGTACGCCTTTATGGTATAACTCCGAAAAGCGACCTATTAAAAAATATAGATGCAAATAATATTGAAAGTATAAATAAAAAGATAAGGATAAAGACTGATGTAACAAAAACAGATTTGGTTGTCATCGACACAAAATCGAAGATAGGGATAGTATTTATCTTAGCGGCGACGTGGGACGACGATAATCCAATATCGTGTGGGGTTATTGTTGGGTATTCTTATGAAGGACACTGCTATGATCTCCCAAAGCCGAAACTTATGCTTATACCTGCCAGCCCTCGAAGCATCCCTACGGACGACTGCGGTTATGATCTGAAGGTGGATCCCGACACTAAAGAAAAATATAAGCTGTGGATTGTCGACAAGCTCGACCAATGCGTGGAATTCGAAGTGAACCAGGGCTTTGTCGAACAGATCGTCCTTGAGGCGAACCTTCCAGGCAAGCGTTCACCAACGATGTACGCATCCAAGATGACGATGGGACACCGTGGCGGAAAGCTGAACGACTAGCCTCTCATGTTCCCTGTCAAGGTTGAAGGCAAGAAGGCTCGCCTGCCAGCCAGGTTTGCCACGCAGTCGGATCGGCTGAAGCTACACAGGGCTGGGGGTGGAACTCAGAGACGACGGTTGATCATACTTCTCATACCGGGGGAAGTAGCGTAAGCGGTGTTCTTAGGCCACGGCCTTAAGCTCGGGAGCGGCGATGAAGGCCCAGGGCAGAAGCTCGTCGATCTGGCTGTTCGGGTGGCCGTTGACGATCCTGGCGAGCACGTCGGCGAGGTAGCC
>NZ_RZSN01000400.1:0-890 GCF_003997315.1 Mesorhizobium sp. M1A.F.Ca.IN.020.04.1.1 | reverse complement strand
CATCGCGGCCGAGCATGTCGAGCTCGCCTTCGACGACGCCGAAAGCTTCCTCGCCGGGATGCGCAATGCCGGCGCCGTCTTCCTCGGCCGCCACACGCCGGAAGTCATCGGCGATTATGTCGGCGGCTCCAACCACGTGCTGCCGACCGCGCGCTCGGCGCGCTTCTCGTCTGGTTTGTCCGTGCTCGATTTCGTCAAGCGCACCTCGATCCTGAAGCTCGGCCCGGAGCAGCTCAAGGCGCTGGCGCCGGCGGCGATCGCGCTCGCCAAGGCGGAAGGGCTCGACGCCCACGCACGATCGGTGGCGATCAGGCTGAACATGTAGCGATGTCCGGCCACCACCAAAACCGCGACAGGCTGATCGACGTCGAGCTCGACGAATCGATCGGACGTTCGACGCCCGATGTCGAGCATGAGCGGGCAGTGGCGATCTTCGACCTGATCGAGGAAAACAGTTTCCGGCCGGTCAACGACGATGGCGCCGGCCCATACAGGCTGAAGCTGTCGCTGGCCGAGTCGCGCCTGGTGTTCGCCGTCAGCCGCCAGAATGGCGCCGATGTGGTTACCCACATCCTGTCGCTGACGCCGCTTAGGCGCATCGTCAAGGATTACTATCTGATCTGCGAAAGCTATTATGAGGCGATCCGCTCCTCCACGCCCAGCCATATCGAGGCAATCGACATGGGCCGCCGCGGCCTGCACAATGAGGGCTCGCAAACACTGATGGACCGGCTCGCCGGCAAGATCGAGATCGACTTCGACACGGCGCGCCGGTTGTTCACGCTTGTCTGCGTACTGCACTGGCGGGGGTAGTCCTGGCCGCGCTGCCGCATTCGATTCTTTTTGTGTGCGGCATGAATGCCGTGCGCTCGCCGATGGCCGAGCAACTG
>NZ_RZSN01000399.1:0-914 GCF_003997315.1 Mesorhizobium sp. M1A.F.Ca.IN.020.04.1.1 | reverse complement strand
ATTGCCGACGAGCGCGCCGCGCGCCGCCGCGTCATCGTCGCCGGCTGGACCGAGGGCTCGCTCGACCGCCTCGGCCAGATCCTCGCCGAGCATCATCTCGGCAACCTGAAACCGGTGGCGACTCTTTCCGAGGTCGAAAAGCTCGAGCCGGGGCAGGCCGGTCTTGCCGTGCTGCCGCTCGAATCCGGCTTCGAGACCGACGGGATGGTCGTCGTCGCCGAACAGGACATTCTAGGCGACAGGCTGATCCGCCGCTCCAAGCGCAAAAAGCGTGCCTCCGACTTCATTGCCGAAGCATCGTCGCTGTCATCCGGCGACATCGTCGTTCACGCGGACCACGGCATCGGCCGATTCATTGGTCTGCGCACCATCGAAGCGGTCGGCGCACCGCATGACTGTCTCGAAATCCACTATGCCGGCGACGACCGGCTGTTCCTGCCGGTCGAAAACATCGAGCTCCTCTCACGCTACGGATCGGATTCGGCGGAAGCGCCACTCGACAAGCTCGGCGGCGGCGCCTGGCAGGCGCGCAAAGCGCGGCTGAAGAAGCGGCTGCTCGACATGGCCGGGCAATTGATCCGCATCGCCGCCGAGCGGCAGATGCGCGCAGCACCCGCCATGATTCCGGCCGACGGCCTTTATGGCGAGTTCGCGGCGCGCTTTCCCTATGAAGAAACCGACGACCAGCAGACGGCAATCGATTCCGTCATGGACGATCTCGGCGCCGGCAAGCCGATGGATCGGCTGGTTTGCGGCGACGTCGGCTTCGGCAAGACGGAAGTGGCGCTGCGCGCCGCCTTCATCGCGGCGATGGAAGGGTTCCAGGTCGCCGTCGTGGTGCCGACGACGCTGCTGTCGCGGCAGCATTTCAAGACCTTCTAGCAACGCTTTTCCGGCCTGCCGATCCGCGTCGC
>NZ_RZSN01000398.1:0-936 GCF_003997315.1 Mesorhizobium sp. M1A.F.Ca.IN.020.04.1.1 | reverse complement strand
GCCCCAGGGCGCATAGTCGCGCCCGCCATTGCTGAACCACAGCATGGTGACCGGCAGCTCGGCCGGGTTCTTCAGCACCAGCACCAGATCCTGCTCGGCGCGGCGGGCGAGCGCCGTCCAGCCCGGCCCGCCATGATCGGCCTCGACCAGGGTGATGAAATCCTCGCGCCGGTCTTCCATGCGGTAGTCGGCGAGATCGGCGGTGCCGCCGGCCGCGAGCGGGAAACGGGTTAGGTCGGTGGCGCGGGCGGGATAGGCCAGACGAAACCGGCCGCGCGCCGGATCGGGCTCCAGAGGGGTCTCAGGCGTGACCGCCAGACGTTTCGGCGAGAAGGCGAGCCGGCCGCCGTCCTGCATCGCCGTCATCGGATGGTGGGCGACGGAAATGGCGCCGGAACCGCCGGAGAAGATGTGTTCCTGGTAGAGGAAGGGATGGTTGTCGCGGAGCGTGAAGACCTTGTCGACGGAAGCACCCATCACCTTGCGGCGCAAGCGGAAGACGGCGCGCCAGCCGCCGGCGATGGCACTGCTTTCGACGACATCCCACTCGCTGTTGGCCGTCCAACCGTGGAGGGGAGCAGCTTCGACATCGCTGGTGGAGAACGGCGCGCAGAGGAAGTCGCCGGACAGGCGCACCGTGCCTTCGGGGAGGTTTTGCGGCAACGTCGCGCGCGGCGAGCCGACCCAGGGCGCGCGGTGCAGCGGTTTTAGGCGGCGGCCATCGGCCTCGATTTCCAGGGCGGCGATGTGGCCGACGGCGAGATCGAGGGAGACCGAGATGCCTTTTGCGTTGATGCTGAGGGTGTCCATTGCCAAACCTCGAATCTTCGGTGACAACAAAGCCTGACCGGCGGCAGCGGCGCAAGCAGGGCGATAGGCATTTTGCATCAGGCGAATGCCACCAATTGTCGAACTCGGCGCTGCCGACCTTGAAGG
>NZ_RZSN01000397.1:0-966 GCF_003997315.1 Mesorhizobium sp. M1A.F.Ca.IN.020.04.1.1 | reverse complement strand
GCTGATGGGCGGCCCGATCACCGATCTCAACGTCATGAGCCGCCGCGGCTGCATCAGCCATACGGTCGAGCGCTTGCCTGTTTCAAGTGAAGTCGAGATAAGGTCGACCGACGGCACGACAATTATCTTGCCGGTTGGCGGTGGCGTCACGGTCCTCACGGACACCGCTGCCAGCCTCGGACCGCTTGATGCGCTCGTCCTCGATCAGCAGAGCCAGAAACTGCGCCTCCAGCCTGAAGGGCATGAGCTGATTTTTGTGATCCGCCTGCGCGTCACCGCCGCCAATGGTTAACGGCTGTTGCCAAACATGATCGCGGCGCGGGCGAAATATCGCCTGGCCCCTTGCATGTATCACGAAAAAGCCTGAATCCTTTCCCTGATCGGACCCGGGGCGGGAAGCGAGGGGCGTTCGCCCTTGAGTTGTCGAAAGGGGACGCCCCTGTCATGGAGCGCAAACAAACTTTCGGCCGAACCTGCCATGCAACAGATTGCATTTGAACCGGTTTTAGGGCCATTGCCGTGGCGGTGACGCCGCATCGCGCCCCGCCTTACGGAATAATCAATGAACATCCAGACGAATCCCGCCAAGATCGAACAAACTAGTGCCGGCTTCCCGACCGTCACGGAAGCGCCGATACGCTCCAATTTCCTGCCGGAAGACCGGCTGCGCGCGCTGGGCGCAGCACTCGCCAAGGGCGATGTCAGGGACCTGTTCGGGCTTTCGCCGTTCGAATTCCAGGCCCGCATCCGCGATAGCGCCAAGAAGATTCTCGAAGTCTACCGTTCGACCAACGCCGCCCAGGCCAAGGGCGAGACGATCACGCCCGCGGCGCAATGGCTGCTCGACAACAACTACCTGGTCGAAGAGACCATATTTCAGGTCAAGCGCGATCTGCCGCGCCGTTTCTACCGCCAGTTGCCGACGCTCAAGCTTGCGGGCGGCACGGCGTTGCCGCGCGCCTTCGT
>NZ_RZSN01000396.1:0-973 GCF_003997315.1 Mesorhizobium sp. M1A.F.Ca.IN.020.04.1.1 | reverse complement strand
CTCATTCCCGGTATCCTCGAAACGGCAATCAACAGCGACTTACCGGGGCAGATTCGGGCGATCACGTCTCAGGATGTCTATTCGTTCGATGGCCGCCGCATCCTGATCCCGACGGGAACGCGGCTGATCGGTGAGTATCAGTCCGATGTGACCAGGGGACAGAAACGTATCTTCGTCATCTGGACGCGGCTTATCCGTGATGATGGCGTGAGTGTCCGGCTGAACTCGATCGGAAGTGATAGTCTCGGCCGTTCCGGTCTCTCCGGCCATGTCGACAACAAATGGCGCGAACGTTTCGGCTCGGCCATCGTCCTTTCCATCGTCGGCGCCGGCGCCAGCTACCTGACCGGCTTCGGGAGCGACCAAGCGTACGGCAAGAACAACGACGATGCCAAACGCGGCGAGGAGCTGGCGCGTGATACGATTGCTCAAACCTTCAGCGACATGGCCAACCAGGCTTTGAGCGAAAATCTCCGCATCCCCCCGACCATCAGCGTTAGCCAAGGCGAGCGCATCTTCGTTTATGTCCGACAGGATCTCGATTTCAGCGCCATGTACGACGATCCCGTCACCGAAGCGATGAAGGAAATTCAACGTGAACGTCGCCGTCGGTAGAGCCCCGAACCCTTACCATTTTCTAGATCGCGCGCTGTCGCCGCTGAAACGATTGCTGGAAGACCCGCGCGTCGTCGAAATTTCGATCAACAAGCCGGGCCATGTCTATGTCGAACGCCTCGGCGCCGATCATATGGAGCATCACGAGATTCATGAGCTGACGGCCGCCGAAATCCAGAACATCGGTGAGCGCGTCGCCGGCGCGACAAGTCAGTTTATCAGCCGCTCCAAGCCCATTCTCAGCGCCGCACTGCCGACAGGCGAACGCATTCAGGTCGTCCTGCCGCCGGCCGCTCCGGAAGGCGGCTCGATCTCGATCCGTAAGCAGGTGGTCAACAACTTCACGCTCGAGGAGTAT
>NZ_RZSN01000395.1:0-993 GCF_003997315.1 Mesorhizobium sp. M1A.F.Ca.IN.020.04.1.1 | reverse complement strand
TGCTTCAACAAGCTCAAGCATTTCAGACGCTTCGCCACACGCTTCGATCGTCGCGCCGGCCACTTCCTCGCCTTCATCCATCTCGCCGCAGCTATGTTATGGATGCGCTGAATGTCGATTCAGCCTAGTATCGTGATTTCGGGTTCGTAATTCGATACTGCGCTTCGAGCGACGCACGAAGCGCTTGGCAGGAATCGGGTGGGAGACGCTGTCGGCTCGGCATAGTTTCCGGCCAAGGACACCGGAGAATTTTGCCATGAGCATCCAGTTCAAAGCCCTGCCGACCGAAGCCGTGCGCGCCTTACAGCGGGGAGGGCCCGACGCTTACGGCCACACGCCAGAGCGAAGGATTTCGGACGGCGATGGCGTGCCGTGCCGGCATTGCATGAAGAACGTCGCAACCGGCGATAGCTATCTCATTCTCGCCTACCGGCCGTTCCCGGAGCTTCAGCCTTACGCGGAGACCGGACCGATCTTCCTGCATGCGGACGAATGCCAACGCCCCGCGGAGGCGGATGCACTGCCCGAGATGCTCCAAAGCAGCGACTACATAGTGCGCGGCTATGGCAAGGACGACCGCATCGTCTACGGCAGCGGCGCCGTCGTCCCGACTGGCGATATCGCGGCCCGCGCCGAGACTTTGTTCGAGCGCGACGACATAGCCTACATTCACGTCCGCTCGGCACGGAACAATTGCTACCAGTGCCGCATCGAACGAGCTTGATCGCCGGCAAAAAAATGCCCGCCGGTGGTCTGGCGGGCCGTTGGAAGTCTGTGACAGAAGCCTTCGGCCCGAGCCGCCGGCGGGGCCGGTTTTCACCGGAACCGAGGGCGACCGTAGCCATCAGGTAGCGAAATCTCTCTAGGCAGGTTTCTCGGGTCCCGAATGTGAAGCATTTCACGCAAGAGGCACCGGATTCGCTCGCATGGCTGAGCGGCGGCCCGCATGCCCCCGCAAACTGTCGTACTCCCGTCGCATAACCGCGCTAGAAG
>NZ_RZSN01000394.1:0-994 GCF_003997315.1 Mesorhizobium sp. M1A.F.Ca.IN.020.04.1.1 | reverse complement strand
CGATGCGGGATCGACCGTGGCGGCGCAGGAGATCGACAAATACCTGACCTGGGGCGAACCGCCGGCCGATGTCGAGCGCAAGCTCGACGGCGTGCGCGAGCTCGCTGAGAAGGCGGGCCGCAAGCTCTCCTTCGGCATCCGCCTGCACGTCATTGCACGCGAAACCACCGAGGAAGCCTGGGCAGCGGCCGACAGGCTGATCAGCCGGCTCGACGATCCCACCATCGCCTCGGCGCAGAAGGTGTTCGCCCGCATGGATTCGGTCGGCCAGGCGCGCATGAGCGCGCTGCATGGCGGCGACCGCTCGAAGCTCGAGATCGCCCCGAACCTGTGGGCCGGCGTTGGCCTGGTGCGCGGCGGCGCCGGCACGGCGCTGGTCGGGGATCCAGCCACGATTGCCGAGCGCATCGACGAATACCGGCGTCTCGGCATCGATACTTTCATCCTGTCCGGCTACCCGCATCTGGAAGAAGCCTATCGCTTCGGCGAACTGGTGCTGCCGCATTTGCCCACCGAGCATCCGGTCAAGGCAACCGGCTCATCCGTCAACACGGGTCCGTTCGGCGAGACCATCGCCGGCGACCATCGTCCGAAATCGCTCGCCAGCGCCTCGTGAACGCGCTACCGCCTCGGCCACGCCACCATGTCGTCATTCTCGGCGGCGGCTTCACCGGCGCGGCCGTGGCCTGGCACCTGGCGCGCCAGTCGTCGCGGCCATTGATCACTGTTATCGAGCCGCGCGCGTTCCTGGGCGGCGGGCTGGCCTATTCCAGCGAGGAGCCGTCGCATCGCGTCAACGTGCCCGCTTCCAGGATGAGCCTGTCGCCGGACGAGCCGGAGCATTTTTGGCGCTGGCTGGCGCATGACGGCGAGGCCGAGCGCGACCCGGATGCGGTATGGAGCAACGGCGACATCTTTCCCAGGCGCCAGGTCTTCGGCCGCTACGTTGCCGAGCATCTGGGGCCATATATCGAGACCGGAGCGATCCGCCATG
>NZ_RZSN01000393.1:0-997 GCF_003997315.1 Mesorhizobium sp. M1A.F.Ca.IN.020.04.1.1 | reverse complement strand
CCCATTCAAGATGGCAAAGCACATGCGACCAGTCATAGGAATCGTCAGCAATTTCGACGTGGAAAAGGATGGTTACTTCTGTCTCGTCCACTATGTAAGCGCAATCGAGAAAGCCGGCGCTGTTCCGATCATCTTGCCTTATCTCAAAGAAGATGACGTGAGCGCGTTATTAGACCTCGTTTCTGGTCTCGTTCTTACTGGAGGTGGCGATTTTCCAACCGAACTTTACGGCGCGCCTCCGCACCCCGCTGTTCAACGGATGATCCCCGAGCGCGACGACTTCGAATTCGCGCTCGCCCGTTCAGCGTTCGATCGGCCCATGCCCGTTCTCGGCATCTGCCGAGGGATGCAGATGTTGAATGTTGTAGGCGGGGGTACGATCTATCCTCATACCTTAGATGAACTACAAAACGTAATCGATCATCGCGATGGCACCCCGTTGGATAAGACGGTTCACGAGGTTCAGCTGGAACGCGACACGCAGCTGTGGCGGCTCTGTGGAGCGCAATCATCGTCTTTCCGAGTAAACAGCTATCACCACCAGGCCGTTAAACAGTTGGCTCCTGAATTCGTCGTTTCGGCGCGAGCTGACGATGGTGTCGTCGAGGCGATCGAGGCCCCCGGCCGGCCATTCATGGTCGGCGTACAGTGGCACCCTGAGTGGATGTACGACAGTGAGCCCGCCTGTCGCAATTTGATCGATAACTTCGCAAGAGCCTGCAGTTCGATTGCAAGAGAACCTGCATGACGTGCGCCACCAGCACGCGCGTGCTGTCTCAGACGCAACAAATCCCTTGAGGCGTTGACCGGCTGCGGCGCTAATAGCCGTCCCCCTGCACAACGTCAGCCTCCATTTTGGCAGGCATTTTATCGCGAAACAAGCGGATATATTGGAGTATCTCAGTGCGGGCCATATCTGAACTCGCCGAGTTCGTTAGCAGCTACCCAGGAAGTGCACTGCCTGCGGCGACACGGCGTACAATCTCGTTGCTCATAT
>NZ_RZSN01000392.1:0-998 GCF_003997315.1 Mesorhizobium sp. M1A.F.Ca.IN.020.04.1.1 | reverse complement strand
CCCATTCAAGATGGCAAAGCACATGCGACCAGTCATAGGAATCGTCAGCAATTTCGACGTGGAAAAGGATGGTTACTTCTGTCTCGTCCACTATGTAAGCGCAATCGAGAAAGCCGGCGCTGTTCCGCAGGAGCCAACATGAAATACGACAAATCGATTTTTCAGACTAAGCTCCGGGCTCGCGCGTTCTGGGCCACGAGGCGAACACCATCGAGGTGCTCGTCCATCGCGGCCACAATCGACTCCGTGGCCCAGATGCTCAACCCATCGATGAAGAAGCTACTGCTTCAACAACACACTCACAAACGTCGTTCGAAGGGGCTCTCGTCTGGACATTCCTCCGACCTGCCAGCATCCCGAATCGCCAGTCCCCACGAGTGGTAATCTGGAGGCTTCTGTGGGGACCGCAATGCGTCGAGAGCTAAGAGCGCTGGCCAAGCGCTGTGCCATCAATCAGGAGGGCGGGGCGATGCGCTCGGGCCCGCGCGGTTCTGCAGGCGGGAGAACATGATCAGACTAGCCATCAACGTGCAACTCGGTCTGGACGCGCCGAGCAAGATGTAGGAAGTGGGCAGACAGGGCGCTCTCGCTTGCAAATAGCCGGCAAGAGCTGGACCGATGGGGCGAGTCCATAGTGCCGGAGGTGCGTGGCCATTGCCGCGGCGATCGGGGCCAGCACAGCTCTCTGGCGCCGCTCGGAGGAGGCAAGGGGCTGCAGATTCTAGTCGCCAGCAGGGGTCGGAAAAGGCGTGATCGACCAATGGATCAAGTCAACGGCACGCTGAAGTATCGCCTCGGTCTCACCTCGGCTGGGGGAAACGGCCATGACATATCCGATAGAGTCTCGGTAATCTCCCTTCCTTATGATCGACGTCTTGGGTTTTGCGTACAACTTAACCTCGGTGACACCTGGTATAGCAGCCGCGCGACCGTCTCCGTCGATCCAATCGAGGATGCCATCGCGATCAGGAAGTAGAGCCCGCCATGCTGCGACATTC
>NZ_RZSN01000391.1:0-1020 GCF_003997315.1 Mesorhizobium sp. M1A.F.Ca.IN.020.04.1.1 | reverse complement strand
ACATGTGGTGTTCACGGCGCTGGCGCTGCTCAGGCGCTTCCGCATCATGGATCGCGACCTGCGCGCCAAGGGCTGGCTCGCCGGGCGCGAGCACGCCAATTCGACCAGCGAGCTCGCCGGCAAGACGATCGGCATTGTCGGCCTCGGCGCCGTCGGCCAGGCCGTCGGCCACATCGCCGCGCACGGCTTCGACCTCAAGGTCGTGGCGACGACGCGCAGCCTGCGCCCGGCGCCCGAGCGCGTCGGTTTCCTGTCGATAGACGCGCTGGTCGAGCAGAGCGAGATCATCGTGCTCTGCTGCCCGCTGACCGAGGAGACGCGCGGCCTGATCAGCCGCGAGCGCATCGCCCGCATGAAGCCCAATGCGCTGTTGATCAATGTCTCGCGCGGGCCGGTGGTCGATGACGAGGCGCTGATTGAAGCGCTGCGAAAAGGCCGTATCGGCGGTGCGGCGCTCGACGTCTTTGCGACCCAGCCGCTGCCGCCGAGCCATCCCTATTTCAGCTTCGACAACGTCATCATCACTCCGCATATGGCCGGCATCACCGAGGAATCGATGATGCGCATGGGCGTCGGCGCTGCGAACGAGGCCTTGCTGGTGCTTGCCGACAAGCTGCCGGTCAACCTGCGGAACCCGGAAGTGATCGAGCGTTACCGCCGGCGCTTTCCGGCCGACTGATTGCGCCGCAGCCACCACCTCAACCGCTCAGCAATGCCTCCACCGCGGCAGCAAATCCGAGCAGACGTCGGTCGTGCCCATGCCTCGCCACCAGCATCAGCCCGGCCGGCAGCTTGGTGCCCGGCATCGGCAGCGAGATCGCACAGAGATCGAACTGGTTGGCGACCTGCGTGTTGCGCAGGAGCAAGCCTTCCGTCCTGTCGCGTAGCGCTTCGTCGCCGGCCATCGCCGCGATCGACGGCGCGACCATCGGCACGGTCGGCAGAGCAAGCGCGTCGACCGCTTGCAGCCGTTCCGCCATGGCCGCGACCAGTTCCGCCCGGCGGCGGATTGTCCTGATA
>NZ_RZSN01000038.1:0-38389 GCF_003997315.1 Mesorhizobium sp. M1A.F.Ca.IN.020.04.1.1 | reverse complement strand
GTTCGGCGAAGAGGTCCCGCTCGATGCCCGCGGTCCACAAATGGGTGTGACCGAGCCACTGCCGCACCGGATCCTGCCGGTGGTCGGCATCTGGACGCGCGACAAGGACTATGGCGCCTATCTGCGTCAGGTCGAGCGTGGCAACATCGTCTTCGGCGGCGCCGCCGAAAGGGTGCCGGTAGACCTCGATCCAGGCCATGCGACCGCCGACCCCATGCGCCTGCCGACGCAATTGCGCGCCGTCGCGCGGCTGCTGCCGGCGATCGCGCAAGTCGCGGTCATCCGCACCTGGTCGGGCTGCGAAGGCTATGTCCGCGACATGCTGCCGGTCATGGGACGCTCGTCGACGACGCCGGGCCTGTTCCACGCTTTCGGCTTCAGCGGGCACGGCTTCCAGCTCGGTCCGGGTGTCGGCGACGCCATGGCCGAGCTCATCACCACCGGCGACTGCGAAACGGCCTTCGACGAGTTTAGGATAGATCGCTTCAATCGCGGAGCCTGACGAGGCGAGTCGATCCCCTGGGCTCAGGCGTCCTTTGACGCGGAAGAAGGGAGCTTCCATCTGTCCGAATGACGGCTTGTTGGGTGAGCAGAAAGGTCGCTTTCGGATGGCTCAGACTGGAGCTCGCCCTCAGCAAACCGCGGCCGCGGATTGGAGCGCGTGGGCGCTGCGCGACAAGCGATTCATAGGTGTCGTTGTACGAGCATTCCCCGATCGGCGATTCTTATCCCATGCTTTGCTCAGCCCTATCGGCTTAATGTCGAACGCAGGATGCCGCGCAGAACATGGCGCGCTTCTACGGACTTTCCATCGAAACGACATTGTTTTGCGGCGCTTCGGCCAAAGGATGACGACTGAACCTAGACAGTAAGGAGCTTGCGTACATCGGGCCTGTCCAGATCCTCGGCGGGGCCGGTATGCACGATCTGGCCACGGTCCATGATGTTGACCTCGTCGGCAAGCTCGCGGCAGAAATCCAGATACTGCTCGACCAGAAGCACCGCGATCCCCGCCTGGTCGCGCAGATAGCGGATGGCGCGGCCGATGTCTTTGATGATTGATGGCTGGATGCCTTCGGTCGGCTCGTCGAGCACGAGCAGCTTCGGCCGCATCACCAGCGCGCGGCCTATGGCGAGCTGCTGCTGCTGGCCGCCGGACAAGTCGCCGGCGCGGCGACCGAGCGTCTGCTTCAACCCTGGAAACAGCTCGAAGACATGAGCTGGAACGTTGCGGTCGGCGCGCTTCAGCGGTGCGAACCCCGATTCCAGATTTTCGCCCACCGTGAGCAGGGGAAAGATTTCCCTGCCCTGCGGCACGAATGCGATGCCCGACCGGGCGCGGTCATACGCCGCGCTCCGCTCGAGCGCTTTCCCCTCGAAGACAACACTTCCGCTCGTCAGCCTATGATGGCCGACGATGGATCTCATCAAACTGGTCTTGCCGACGCCGTTGCGGCCGAGTACGCAGGTGATCTTGCCCGCGCCCGCTTTCAGCGAAACGCCGCGCAGCGCCTGGGCGGCGCCGTAATGGAGCGTGGCGTCGGAGACTTCGAGCATGGTCAGCCCCTTCTCCAGCACCTGAGGAAGGAAAGGTCGAAACGATGCAACGAGACCCGCCAGATCATGCTCAGCGCCCCAGATAGACTTCGACGACGCGTTCGTCGGCCGAAACGAAATCGAGCGTGCCTTCCGACAGCACCGAGCCCTCGTGCAGGCAGGTGACCTTGACGCCGAGCTCGCGCACGAAATGCATGTCGTGCTCGACGACGACCACCGAATGGTCGCGGGCGATGTCCTTGAGCAGGCGCGCCGTCTCCTCGGTCTCCGCATCGGTCATGCCGGCGACCGGCTCGTCGACGAGGAGCAGCTTCGGGTCTTGTGCCAGCAGCATGCCGATCTCCAGCCACTGCTTCTGGCCATGGCTGAGATTGGCGGCGACCTCCCCGCGCTTGTCGCCGAGGCGGATGATGCCGAGGATGTCGTCGATGCGCCTGGCCCCGGTCGGCGAGCCGCAATGGAAGAGCGCTGGAAAGATCGAGCGCGGCCCCTTCAGCGCCAGCATCAGATTGTCCTCGACGCTGTGGCTCTCGAAGACGGTCGGCTTCTGGAACTTGCGGCCGATGCCCATCATGGCGATCTCGGCTTCGTCATGCCTGGTGAGATCGACCCGACCGTCGAAGAATACCTCGCCCTCGTCCGGCCGCGTCTTGCCGGTGACAATATCCATCATCGTCGTCTTGCCGGCGCCGTTGGGTCCGATGATGGCGCGCATCTCGCCCTTGTCGAGCACCAGCGACAGGTTGTTGATGGCGCGAAAGCCGTCGAAGGAGACCGAGACGCCGTCCAGATAGAGGATGGTGTTCGACTTGCTCATGGTCGCTTACTCCGCCGGCTGCGGTTCGGGGCCGTTGGCCGACCACGCGCCCGGCGTTCTCGCCGCCGAGCGCTCGATCTTCGGCTGCGCTTCCGGCGGGTCGATGCCGGCTTCCGCGGCGAGCGAGGCCGCGCGCAGCGCCCTGGCCTTGCCTCGCCAGCTATCCCACGTGCCGACCACGCCCTTGGGCAGGAACAGCGTTACGGCGACGAACAACCCGCCAAGCGCGAATAGCCAGAATTCAGGCAGCACGCCGGTGAACCAGGATTTGCCGGCATTGACCAGGAGCGCGCCGATAATCGGGCCGACGATGGTGCCGCGCCCGCCGACGGCGGTCCAGATCACCACTTCGATCGAATTGGCGGGCTCGAACTCGCCGGGATTAATGATGCCGACCTGCGGCACGTAGAGCGCGCCGGCGATGCCGGCCATGACGGCCGAGACGCTGAAGGCGAAGAGTTTTACATTCTCGGCCCGCCAGCCGAGGAAGCGGGTGCGGCTTTCGGCGTCGCGCACCGCCATCAGCAGCTTGCCGTATTTGGAGCGCACGATCGCCGCGGTGACAAAGACGGCGAACGCCAGCGTCACGGCGCTTGCTGAAAACAGCGCCGCGCGCGTCGCGTCGGCCTGGATGTTGAAGCCGAGTATGTCCTTGAAATCGGTCAGGCCGTTATTGCCTCCGAAACCCATGTCGTTGCGGAAGAAGGCAAGCAGCAGCGCATAGGTCATCGCCTGGGTGATGATCGAGAGATAAACGCCGGTGACGCGGCTGCGGAAGGCGAACCAGCCGAATACGAAGGCAAGCAGGCCCGGCACGGCCAGCACCATCAGCACCGCGAACCAGAAATGGTCGAAGCCGTGCCAGAACCAGGGCAGTTCCTTGTAGTTCAGGAACACCATGAAGTCCGGCAGGATGGGATTGCCATAGACGCCGCGCGAGCCGATCTGACGCATCAGATACATGCCCATCGCATAGCCGCCGAGCCCGAAGAAGGCGCCGTGGCCGAGCGAAAGGATGCCGCAATAGCCCCAGACCAGATCGAGCGCGAGCGCCAGCAGCGCGTAACAGAGATATTTCCCGACCAAAGAGACGATGTAAGGCGGAATGTAGAAAGCGCTTTGAGGCGACACCGCGAGGTTTAGCAGCGGCACGATGGCGGCCGCCGCCAGCAGGACGAGGATGGCGATCGCGATGCGCCGGTCGGCGCCGAAGAAGCGCTGCGTGATCATGCTTCCACCGCCCTGCCCTTCAGCGCGAACAGGCCGCGCGGCCGCTTCTGGATGAACAGGATGATCAGTACCAGCACGACGATCTTGCCAAGCACCGCGCCGGCGTACGGCTCGAGGAACTTGTTGACGATGCCGAGCGAGAAGGCGCCGACCATCGTGCCCCAGAGATTGCCGACGCCACCGAAGACCACGACCATGAAACTGTCGATAATGTAGCCGCGGCCGAGATTGGGCGAGACGTTGTCGATCTGGCTGAGCGCCACGCCGGCGATCCCGGCGATACCGGAGCCGAGCGCGAAAGTCAGCGCGTCGACCCAAGGCGTCCTGATGCCCATGGATGCGGCCATGCGCCGATTGGCGGTGACGGCACGCATCTGCAGGCCCCAGGGCGTTCGCTTCATGACGTAGAGCAGCACACCGAACACCAGCAGCGCGAACACCAGTATCCACAGCCGGTTCCAGGTGATGGCCAATTGACCGATGTCGAACGATCCCGACATCCAGGACGGATTGCCGACCTCCTGGTTCGTCGGGCCGAAGACGGTGCGCACCGCCTGCTGCAGGATCAGCGAGACGCCCCATGTGGCAAGAAGCGTCTCCAGCGGCCGGCCGTAGAGGAAGCGGATGACGCCGCGCTCGATGACGAGGCCGACCAGCGCCGAGACCAGGAAGGCGAGCGGCAGCGCGATGACCAGCGACCAGTCGAAGAGGCTCGGAAACGACGTGCGGATCACCTGCTGGACGACGAAGGTGGTGTAGGCGCCGAGCATCACCATCTCGCCATGCGCCATGTTGATGACGCCCATGACGCCAAAGGTGATGGCGAGACCGATAGCGCCGAGCAGCAGCACCGATCCGAGTGATATGCCGTACCAGATGTTCTGGCCGGCATCCCACAATGCCAGCGTCGAATTGATATGGCCGATCGCGGCGGTTGCCAAGTTCTTGACCGCTCCCTGCGCGCCAGCCTCAACGGAGGTCAGCAGGGAAAGCGCATCGCGGTCGCCGCGCGCCGCGATGGCCGAGATGGCGGCGAGCTTGTCGGCTTCCGGCTTGTCGGAAACCAGAACCGACGCCGCGCGCGCCTGCACGAACATCGTCTTGACGGCTGGGTCGGTCTCAGCAGCGATCGCGGCATCGAGCGGTTCGATATTCGCCGCGTCGGGCGTCTTGAACATGGTCGCGGCGGCGGCAAGGCGCACGCTCGCGTCCTTGGCGCGCAGCGTCAGCGTCCCCAGCGCGTCGCGTATGGCGCGGCGAAGACCGTTGTTGACCTTGATCTTGGTGAGATCGGCCTTGGCGGCATCGGCGGACTTGTCGCCGCTGAAAGGATCGAGCAGTTCGACACCGCTCGCCGCGTCCTTGCCGATGAAGACCTGCGAATCGGCTTTGCGAATATAGAGGTTGCCGTCGGCGAGCGCCGACAGCGGCCTTTCGACGGCCGGATCGCCGCTGGTCGCGAGCTCGCGCACGATGGCTTCCGTGGCCGAGAAATTAGTCGCTGTAGCGAACTTGGCTATTGCCGCGCGAAGATCGGCCTCGCCTGCCTTCGACGGCAGCAGGCTTGCCATCGTCAGCAGCAGCGTCAAGCCAATCGCGCGCAACAGGATCATCAGCTTCAGCGGATCTCGAACGTTTGAGGTTTCTGCCCGGGCGGGACGCGAAGGCCCGCCCGGGCCGCGGTCTCGGATCGCGGGGCCACGCGGCGACCCGACAGACCTGGGAGGATCAGTTGGTGCCCTTGCCGCCGCACTTGCCGGTGGCGACGTTGAAGTTGCCGCAACTGAGCGGCGCGCGCCAATCGGAGATCAGGTTCTTGGAATCGGGCAGGTAGTCGGACCATTCGTCGCCCATCACAAGGCCGGGCGTTTGCGAGACGGTCTCGAACTGGCCGTCGGCCTGGATCTCGCCGATGAGCACCGGCTTCGTGATATGATGGTTCGGCATCATCGTCGAATAGCCACCGGTCAGGTTCGGCACCGAGACGCCGACCATGGCGTCGATGACCTTGTCCGGATCGGTAGTACCGGCCTTCTCGACTGCCTTCACCCACATGTTGAAGCCGATATAGTGGGCTTCCATAGGGTCGTTGGTCGTGCGCTTGTCGTTCTTTATGAACTTGTGCCAGTCGTCGATGAACTTCTTGTTCTCGGGCGTGTCGACGCTCTCGAAATAGTTCCAGGCGGCGAGGTGGCCGACCAGCGGACCGGTGTCGAGACCGGCCAGTTCTTCCTCGCCGACTGAGAAGGCCATGACTGGAATGTCCTCGGCCTTGATGCCCTGGTTGCCCAGTTCCTTGTAGAACGGCACGTTGGCGTCGCCGTTGACGGTCGAGATCACGGCCGTCTTCTTGCCGGCCGAGCCGAACTTCTTGATCGCCGAGACTTCGGTCTGCCAGTCGGAGAAGCCGAACGGCGTGTAGTTGACCATGATGTCCTCGGCCGGCACGCCCTTCGACTTCAGATAGGCTTCGAGGATCTTGTTGGTGGTGCGCGGGTAGACATAGTCGGTGCCTTCGAGCACCCAGCGCTTCACCGAGCCGCCATCGGCGCTCATCAGGTAGTCGACGGCCGGAATGGCCTGCTGGTTGGGGGCAGCACCCGTGTAAAAGACGTTGCGCTCGCTTTCCTCGCCCTCATACTGGACGGGGTAGAACAGGATGTTGTCGAGCTCCGAGAACACCGGCAACACCGATTTGCGCGACACCGAGGTCCAGCAGCCGAAGACCGCCGCGACCTTGTCCTTGGAGATCAGCTCGCGCGCCTTTTCGGCGAAGAGCGGCCAGTTGGAAGCCGGATCGACGACAACCGCCTCGAGCTTCTTGCCGAGCAGGCCGCCCTTAGCGTTCTGCTCCTCGATCAGCATCAGCATGACGTCCTTCAGCGTCGTCTCCGAAATCGCCATGGTCCCCGAGAGCGAATGGAGGATGCCGACCTTGATCGTGTCGTCGGCCGCTCTGGCGGGAGCCGATATCGACAGGCCGGCAGCGATCACGCCGGCCGAAAACATTTTTGTTATTGTCGAGAAATTGCCCCTCATATTGCACACTCCCAAGCTGGTTGTTTTGCATTGCAACATTGCGGTGCAAGCGACGTGCCAAACCTGACAGTCCAAAGTGCCGGGCAAAAAATCGATCAGTTACAGTTGGTTATAATTTCAACTCAAGTTTTCAACGGCCGCTTCCGCTTCAAGGCGTTGTCAAATTTTGGGCTTCTGCCTCTATTTTAATCGCAATTTTCTATTGCGTGTTTTTAAATCGCCGTTTGCCTTCTGCCGGCCCCGGTAGTCGCACGGCGAGAGATGTTGGGAATTGAAATCTTTGCGCCGCGGGCGGCTAACAAGTGAGGGACCCGGTCCGTCTCGGCGGCGGGCTTTTCCTATCTGGAGCAAATTGTAGACCGCTCGATTGGTGTCGTCGGTGACGCGAACCCATTGGGTCTCGTCTCGCCGGTCCTGTACGTGCCGGCCGGTCACCCATTCAGCGGCTTCTTTAGGTGAGGTGGTCCTCGCGGAGGCAATACTGCATCCGTCCCCGACATCGTTTCAACGGTGTAGCTGGTCACCGGAAAGCTCTTCAATAAAGCGCCGCCAATGCATTGAAAGAGCCCGACGGTGTGAGGGACGGCTCTTTTGTCGGGTCTCCTCTGATCAGTCCGTTCCAATCGGGCCCGATATGCCATCCCGACGCAACAGCGCCGCCCAGCTACCGAACTTCGACAAGGGGCGAAGGTCCCAGGAGTTGTTCACCGGCGGCTTTGTCGAGTGCCGCCGCTCGACAGGCGCGCGACTGGTGAACGAAATAGGGCCCCCTGACGCGTTTTCTGCACCCCACTAAGGCTCACGCGCGGCCTAGCCCGGCTTCTGTGGCAAATGGCAATGGTTCCAAAATCGCCCCGCCCGATTTCACATGCCCTTCGCTTCGGCAGCGCAGACCAGCCGTCAGCGGGTTGGCGATAGCGCGTGAATTTCTCCTCGAGCGCCACGACTGCTTCGCCCTTGCTGCGTTCAGTGGCCCGCCCACCGACATGCGCGCGCCGGCCGCCGAACATTGGTCATGACGGTCCAGAACAACGTCCCGGCACTGGGCCCATCCGCCGCCAAGGATCCGACGCTATCGGAGCCGAGGAACGTCGGGGAGAATCGCAGAGACTCGGACTGCAAAGACGAGTGTCGCTGACTCGCCCCGGGTAACTCCGGCGGCTGTGCAATCGACTTTCCTTCGCGGCCGCCTAGCAGTTCGCGTCAGTCTGCGGATCGCACGCCTTGTTTTTCTGGCTCCGTGGCTTGGGCTTGGCCACCTGCTCGGGCTCGGCCTGCTGCTGCTCGGCGGCGGGCTGCTCCTTCGCCTTCCGTTTCTCAGGCTTGGCCGCCTGTTCCGGCTCGGCCTGCTGCTCGGCGGCGGGCTGCTCCTTCGCCTTCCGTTTCTCAGGCTTGGCCGTCTGTTCCGGCTCGGCCTGCTGCTCGGCGGCGGGCTGCTTCTTGGCCTTTCGTTTCTCAGGCTCGGCGGCCTGTTCGGGCTCGGCCTGCTGCTCGGCGGCGGGCTGCTTCTTGGCCTTCGGTTTCTCAGGCTTGGTAGCCTGTTCCGGCTCGGTCTGCTGCCGCTCGGCGGCGGGCTGCGTCTTGGCCTTCGGCTTCTCGGGCCTGGCCGCCTGTTCCGGCTCGGCCTCCTGTTCGGCGGCGGGCTGCTTCTTGCCCTTCGGCTTCTCAGGCTTGGCGGCCTGTTCCGGCTCGGCCTCCTGCTGCTCGGCGGCGGGCTGCTCAGGCTTGGCGGTCTCTTCCGGCTCCGCCCCATCGGCCCTTGCGCCTTCGGTCGGCTTCGATTTACGGCCAGCCTGAACCTGCTTCACCTGCTCGATGTCCTTTAGCTTAGCTGGTTTTGCCTTGGGGTCGGCTTTCACCTCACCTTCGAAGACCGCGACCGTGTCATTTTCCAATTTGCCGGACTGCTCGGGCGCGTCGGTCTTGCTGACCTTGACGGCAGTCACATTCTGGTCCGTCTCCTTTTCGATCACATCAACATCAATGACTTTGTTGACCACCACGTTGTTCTGGATGGTCACGTCGCCGGCCGGCTGGGCCGCCTCGACAATCGGCACAAACTCGGACCTATCACGGATAACAGCGACAGAAACGTCGGCAGCAAGGAATTCGCGGCTAGGGACCACAACCCAGTAATAATCCGGCGTCGTGTCGAAGGTTACCTCGATTGAAATCAAGTCCGGATCACGGCGCGGCGGCAGCGGAGCCCAAATGATGTGCTCCCTGTCACGACGCCAAGTCACCCATGCTGGCGCCCAGCGAGTGCCCGGAACCCAGTACCAGCCGATATCGTCGGCATAGCCCCACCGGCCGTAATGGTACGTCGCCCAGCCGAATGGCTCGTCGGATACCCAGAGCCAGCCATATTCCTCTGTATAGACCCAATGGCCCAGGGTATACGGGCGCCAATCGTCAGGTACATCAACTGGCACGAAAACGGTCGCTCCATGATACGAGACCCAATCGCCATGGGACGACAGGTCTTCGTAGAATGTGCTGATCGAAACCTCGGTGGCGGCCCTTGCCTGCGACACTAGCGAGGATGGTGCAATCGGGTTGGGGATATCAACGACCGTAAGCAGACAGGCGGTTACGCCGCCCAGCATCAGCCGTACCGCATTTTGGGCAAGGACGCGTTTCATCCCAGTCTTCCTCCGAAACAGATGCGCCCTTCATCTTGAAAACTCGCCGGCAATCGGATTGTTCCGCCTTGCTCCCGCCAGGCTCGTGGACCTTGCAAATGGTAGCTATGGCGAGCCATTGAACGTAATCGCCCGATGGCCGAACTTCGCGGAAGCTTAAAGTACCGTCATCAGGTTTTGAGGGCTGATTTGCAGAATTTACCTTTAGTTTTCAGCTGCTTGGCGTGGAAAAAGGTGACCGTCAGAAGCCCTCTATGACGTGACGGTACTGTCAAGAATCATCGTGGCAATGTGGGTGAGGTCCGGCAACCGGTACGGCACCTCCAAACGACGCACACCGATGACCGGCGAAAATTGCCGGCCAAAACCATCTTTTATCTCAGTGACTTAGATCGAACTCTAGCGCAATTTCAGCGGTGTTCGGATGGGCCTGAATCATTCCCACTCAATCATCAATTAAGGCCGTACCTGATTGTTTCAATTACTTAATTTAAGTCACACAACCAGTGAGTACCGTCAAAAATACCGTCAGATTCTTACGCTGTTGAAAAGACTGAAACAATGTGGTCGCTGCCGCGGTATGCACACTTTTGATTGCATCATTTGCGAGCTGCCATTCGGCGAGGTAAAGCTGGAGTTCTCAGAACACAACAAGGACGGTGTTTGCTCATGCTCGACAGCTCTAGGTTCGAGTAGACGCGCGGCTGTATCGGGGGGAATGGGCTGGTAGGAAATGGATGTCGTGCCGCATCACTCTGTCGATCGACCAAGCTTCGCATTGCCTCATCTGCTGCTCGTGGCGATGGCCCCCGATCGGAGATGCGCTATAGGAACACGCGAATTTCGATTCTGCCCTCAACTCTCGGGACCACTCACTCTGAGTAACAACGTCACGCCGATCCCACCTTCCGACGCTATTTTGCGGCAATGCGGCCAGTAAGCGCCGCGCCCGTTCGCGATTTCCTAGTGGTGAAAGTCTGACATTTGGTACCCCACGCGTGGAGCAGCTTAGGCTGAAAGAGCACGTTGCACGACAAATAAACCGCCTATCAGCTAACCACGGACCAGATGGAAGGTCAGCCCCGCAAGGCGGTTTTGGATTTCCCCGAGACCTTGCCCAGTTCCGCTTCCCATAGATCGAAGGGGCTCGCGACAATGGCCACGGACTTTTCCTGACGCAGCGCGGCGCGGCTTCCAGCATCCTTGCCACGAACCTTGTCTCGACCTTCCACAATTCGGTCATGGCGGTGATCGAACCCGTCGCGGCCCTGCGAGATCCCGCTGATGTGCAGGTCGTAGAATTTGCGCCGCAGGTGAGCCCAGCACCCGGCGAGCCGGATTGTTTCATTGCTGCCGGCTTTGTCCCGTGCCTTGACCAGGTTGGTATAGGCCGAGTAGCCATCCACTTGCAGGATACCGCTGAACCCGGCGAGGTGGCGCGCGTGAGCGAATGGCGGATGCCGGTCACAACTCCTGGCGCTCTTTAACTGCCAAACCAAGCGCTTGGCTGAGTGGCACCGCCTTGGAGAACAGGAAGCCCTGAGCGGTTTTGCAGCCAAGTTTGTGCAGAGTTTGCCGATCCGCCTCTGTCTCGACGCCCTCGGCCATGACCTCGATCCCGAGCGTCCGACCAAGATCGATCACGGTTTTGACAAGCAGCCGATCCTCCCGCGATTTGGCTAAACCGCGAATGAAGCCCTGGTCTATTTTCACCTTCCTTATCCGACTGTCCTTGAGCGATGCCAACGTGGAAAAGCCGGTGCCGAAGACATCGAGCGCGATGGAAATGCCGGCATGTGAAAGCCGTCCGAGCTTTTCATCGACCCTGTCCGGGTCCACGGGCGATTCTTCTGTTATCTCAATTTCGAACATCGTTGCAGGGAGGTCCTTTGCCGCCAGACCATTCAGAACCATTTCGTCGATATCGCCGGCCTCCAATTCGCGCGGTGAAACGTTCATCGTCACACGAACATCACGACAGTCAGCTTTCACCAAGGCGTCGATAAAAGCGCAACATTCGGAAAATACAGCTTGAGTTAGCAGCTGGAGCATTCCGGTTTCGCGTGCCGCTGTCATGATTTCGGGCGGAGAGATGGAACCGTGAATCGGATGGGACCACCTTAGCAACCCTTCAAAACCGATCACAGCTTCGGTGTCGAGTCTTACGATTGGCTGGAACCAAGGGCCCAAGCTTCTCGTCTTTATCGCCGAATGAAGATCGCGTTCGATGGACTGGCGGCGTTGCAGTTCCCGGTCGAGCTCGGCATCGAACAGGCAAAATTCGTTCCTGCCACGGCGCTTAGCTGTGTAAAGGGCGATGTCCGCCCGCAACAACATTTCCGTCAGCCCCGGGTTTTTAGCCGAGTATATTCCTATGGATGCCCCGATCCGGACGGAGGCGACGCCAGGATAGGGGCGAGCAAGCTTGGATATGAGATTGGATGCGAGATTGCTGGGAGAAGGCGAATTTCTAAGCGAGGAAAAAACCAGCACGAATTCATCGCCACCGATGCGGGCGAGCGTTGAGCCCTCCGGTGCTTCTTCCTCTATTCGGCGGGCGATCCTGGCAAGCAGCTCGTCACCCGTTCTGTGACCGTAGGTATCGTTGACAGATTTGAACCCATCCAGATCAATCAGCATGGCCACAAAGGGCCCATCAGTGTTCTCAAACTGATCGATTGCATGTTCGAGGCCGCGCCTGTTGAGGAGCGCGGTAAGATGGTCCTCCCTGGAATTGCGCTCCATTTCCGCGGCAAGCCGCTCGGCTTGATGTCTCAGGCGGCTCGCGTCACGGAAGCGCGCTTGTCCAACGAACGAGGCTCGAGCCAGGCCGCCCTCGAAAAGCAGGACGGCAAAAGCCAGAATGTAGTTTTCCAGGGTTCCCTTCGTCAGCAAGCATGCGGCGGCAATGAGGAGTGGCGGTGTGATGAAGTATATCGCTGCCGCAGCATATGAGCTGCCGTACGTGACCGCGCCAGCTGAAATGCCCGCCAGAATTATTAGATGCAGCGATGCTTGAGACGTCGTGTACCCAGCCGTTAGGACGGCAAGGAATGACCAGGTGAATCCCGCCAGAAGAGCAAGCCTGCCAAACCAGCGAAGCCGCAGCCAAACCCGTGTCAGATCATCCTGGACTCCGGGTTCCTTCAGCTGATGAGGGGCGAGTGCAAGGCGGGCGGCATTTATCGCATTAACGACCGAAAACTAGGCCGCGCCAGCAAGACCGTTCCCGGAAAGGGCCTGCACGGTCAAAATCAGCCCGGACAGCACAATGCTTATCGGCATTGAGACGAAAAGGCCTGCCCTCAGATCAGCGAGCTGGTCCTGAAGGATTCTCGCCTCCAGCGGATCTTCTTTTTCCAGGGCTGGACGGGTCAGCTTGCTTACTCCTGCTTGTCCGCAGCCTATGCAGCCCCCCTGAAGGACGGGTTAATTCTTCAATCGGAGATCAGCGTCGGGAGCAGGATTACTCCGGCGCATGATGCACTCTCTCCCATCGCTCGCCCAGCACATCGCGCAAAATGCAACTGCTGGTGCAGTATCACCGCTGGAGCTCCGCCGAAATCCCATGCCGGACAAGGGGAACATGTTGGGCAAAGCGAAGCCCCAGATGCCTTGCAAGCCGTGCCGCCAGGTGGTCTCTGGAGTAGAGTCCAACCAGTATGTTCGTTGCATGGTAGAGCGGCGCCGCCGACAGGCGCAGCCGCCTTTCGTATATGTGCAGCATGTCGGGGTCGCCAACATTGCGGCCGTCGCGGCACGCAGTCATGATTCCACGGGCGAGTTGCTTCTGGCTGCTGAGACCGATGTTGAATCCGTGAGCGGTCACCGGGTGCATGCCGATGGCAGCGTCGCCGATGAGTGCGGCGCTCGGGGCCCGGAATTTGTGCGCCCAGGTCGTGACCAGCGGATAGGTATGGCGCTTGCTTGCCAAGGTCATTTTTCCAAGGCGCCCTCGACACAGTTTCGTCAACTCCGACAGGAACAAATCGTCATCGAAGGCAAGCAGTCTATAGGCCTCGTTTGAGCGCAATGTGAGCAGCAGCGACGACACGCCCTCCGCGAGGGGCAATATCGCTATCGTCTGATGGTGATCGAACCATTCGATGGCGATCTGGTGGTGGGCGCGCTCGTGCCTCACTCGGCAAATCAGCATCGAGTGGCCAAGCCGGTTGATATCGGCGCCGATGCCCAGCAGATCACGCGTGGCGGACAAACGCGAATCCGCGGCAACAACAAGCCGAGCAGTTAAACGCGCGCCATTAGAGAGCGTTACGACTGCTCCTTCTTGGCTGTTTGTTGCATCGACGACCGAGTGGCCGCACAACAGCCGGGCGCGATCCTGCAAGCGGACGATTTTGAACAGCGCCTCGCGGATCCGGCAATTTGGAACCAAAACCCCCAGCGGTTCTCCAGAGTTGCTGGGAGGATCGAAACGAAGAGCGAATGCGCTCGAGCCGTTGAGCACGCGCGCGCCTTGAATTGCTGATTTGTCCGAAGCCGGGATGACATCCCAGGCGCCGAGCTCGCGAAGGGTTCTGATCGAAGCGTTGGTCAGCGCGATTTCGCGACCATCGAAAGCCGGATTCGCCAGACTATCGAATGTGTTCTGTTCAACAACTGCCACCTTGAGTTCGCTTTGGGCAAGCGACGCAGCGAACGAAAGGCCGACCGGCCCGGCTCCAACGACAACGATGTCAAAATTGTCGTCAGAGCCCATCAGCGTGCCGCCATCCCGTCGGCTATCCTCGTGTAACGGTGGAACTGAGCCGACTGACATCCGCTGAGCTCCGTGCCCGCCGCCAACGCGTATGATGCTCCGCAGCACATTGACATCACGAGGATCTTCGGCGCTGGATCCGAGCCTTGGAACATTTCTACGAAGTCAGCCCAAAGAAGGCTACCTCGCCCACTGGACGAAGCGATCCCGTCTCCATTGCCGTGCCCAGCGATGTGAAGCACGTCGCACTTCGCCTTGTTCGCTTGGACTACAGCCTCACGAAAATGCTTTCGGTCCAAAGCAATGTGGAGCTCCGCGCGGATGTTGACAGTCTTTAGCATCTTCTGTGTGATCGGTCCGTCCGCCCTGTCGGCGAAGTAGTCATTCGCGTTGTGGCAGTCGATGATGTGAACGGCGCTCATGGGATTCTGCCTATTATTATCGTCGTGACGAGTGGATACCACGTGCGGAACACCGTGATCTGCGCTGAGTTTCGGTGACCGCATTGCTGCAAGGCGCAGGGCCGGAAATTGGCATGGATCGGCAATGAAGCATGCAACCCCATCAGAGGTGGACGCGTCTGGCCGCGATACATAAGTCATGCATTCTCCTTCGAAGACTGGCCTATAAAGCACCACTGATGCGAATATGACCCTGATCTGGATCAGCCAGGGCACGATCAACCGGCACTGGTAGTTCACGCTCGGGTGATCGATCGCGACGCTCAACTTGTTACCCGTGCGCACAGTGCGAAGCTCGTCCGGCCGCGCGAGGTACTCTCGCGGCATCAGCCGCCTCATACTGGGTGCATGGGAAGGCAGTCCTTCGCACGACAGTGGATTTTCACAAATCAATGTAGTGCCCAGCTTAGGTCAAGCTGGTCATGGAGCATGGACAGCTTGTTCCCGACCGAGCCGGCTCGACTGACGAGCGGGATCCGCGCATCTTATGCACAGCGGATTGAAATCAGCGTCCCGGTTTGTCGTCCCGATCAATTAGTATCCGCTCGGCGGCTCCGTCGAGATCTTCGTATTGACCGCTTCGCAATGCCCAGACGAAGCCGGACAGGCCCAGTGCACCCAGAAAAAGGGCCACTGGTATGAGATAGAGCAAGGTCGTCACGAGGATTGTGCCGAATAGCCGACTGCGGAGCGTCTGACTTTTTGAATAACTTGCACCGTCGCATTCGCCATGAAGCCGTGCAAGCGCAATGCGTTTCCAATAACAAGCAGCGATGAGGCAGACATGGCAATCGCCGCTATCAAAGGCGTGACGTGCCCGAGGATGGCGATTGGTACTGCCACCGCATTGTAGACGATTGCGATTGCGATGTTCTGCCGGATCAGGTTTCCTGCCTTGCGCGAGACGCCCAGGGCGAGCGGCACCGCCAGGAGGCTTTCGCGCAGGAAGACGAAGTCTGCCGCGTTGCGGCCAATGTCGACGGCGGTGGCCGGTGCGATCGAGACATGCGCCGCGCTCAGGGCCGGCGTATCGTTGAGGCCGTCGCCAACCATCAGAACCTTGTGCCCAACTTTCGCGAGGGTTTCGATGCGTTCGAGCTTGCCCGATGGCAGCAGGCACGGAACGAAGTCGTCGATATCCAGCAGCTTTGCCACTTCGGCGCAGGCTGCGGCGGTATCGCCCGACAGCATTTGCATCGACACCCCGGCATCGTTCAATCGCTTGATCGCCGCCGCCGCGTCGGCGCGCAGCGCATTCTCGAAATCGAAGGTCGCGACAATGAACCCGTCTTTTGTCAGGGCCGTTCCACCATAGCCATGTTTGCCTTCACCTCCGGTCCGGGCCTTCCATCCAGCCCATCCGCGTCGACCCAGCCGCCAAGTGCTTCCGGCGACAGTGGCTTCGATCCCGAACCCCGGATGCTCTGTGACGGCATCGAATTTGTGTTGCCCGCCAGGAGCGGCAAAGCCGGTCATGGCCTTTGAAAACGGGTGACGCGAATGCGCGGCCATGTCGGCGGCGATTGCCAGCATGCCCGGATCAATCGAGTCCGCATTGACCAGCCGGGGCTGGCCGAGCGTGAGCGTGCCGGTCTTGTCGAACACGGCAGTATCGATCGCCGCGAGGCGCTCCATGGCCGAACCGTCCTTGACCATGATACCGCTCTCGAAAAGCCGCCGCGCCGCGACCACTTGGACGATCGGCACGGCGAGGCCGAGCGCGCAGGGGCATGTGATGATGAGAACAGCGATGGCGATCGTCATCGCCCGGTGCCAGTCGCCGGTCGCCGCCATCCAGCCCAGGAATGTCACGAAGGCGGTGAGATGAACCAGGGGCGCGTAGAGTGCCGACACGCGATCAGCGATGCGGCGATAGTGCGCGCGACCGCCCTCGGCGGATTCCATCAGCCGAACCATCTCCGCCAGGAACGAATCCTTTGCGGCGGCTGTCGCCTGGATCGTCAGCGGGCCGGTAAGATTGAGCACGCCGGCCTGTACTGCTTCGCCCGGCGCCACGTTTTTCGGCGTGCTTTCGCCTGAGGCCAGCGAGCAGTCGAGATCCGACGTTCCCTGGATGATCTTGCCGTCGACGGGGATCCTCTCACCGGCCGCGATCAACAACCGCATGCCTGGTTCGATCTCGCCGACCGGCAGATAGTCGCGCGCGCCGTCGCCGCGCATCACCATGGCGCCACGCGCGGCCATCTGAGACAGGCCCTTCACGGCAGTCCGGGCACGCTCCCGCATCACATGATCCAGCGTGCGCCCGATCAAAAGGAAGAACAGCAGCGATACCGACGCGTCGAAATAGGCGTGGTCGCCATGATTGATCGTCTCATAGAGGCTCATGGCATAGGCGAGCGAAACACCGACCGCGATGGGCACGTCCATATTCATGCGACCATGGCGCAAAGCATTCCAGGCCGAACGGAAGAAGATTCCGCCGGCGAAGGCGAGGGCAGGAATGGCGATCAGCGCCGAGACCCAGTGAAACAGGTCGCGGGTAGCACCTTCGGCGCCGGACCAGACAGAGACCGAAAGCAGCATGATGTTCCCCGCCGCAAAGCCGGCAACAGCGACAGCGCGGATCAGTTCGGCAAGCGTCTTGTCCTTGTCATCGACCTCGGGTGTGAACAGATGCGCCTTGTAGCCCAGCCTGCCAAGCGCGGCGACGAAGGGTGGCACCTCGTCTCCTCGCCACCGGACCGCGACCCGCTTCGTCGACAGGTTGACGCGCGCGCTTTCGACGTGATCGAGCTTTCCAAGTGCCGCCTCGATCGTCTGGATACAGGCGGCGCAATGAACCGTCGGCACTGAAAGATCGGTCTGCCGAAGATCATCGCCAAGCGATCGGCTCGCCAACCTGATCTCCTGGCTGGATGGCAGGACCGACGTGGCGCCGTTCAGATCCAGCGCCATTTCAGCGCCCGGTGCACAACAGCTCATTGCAGCGCTCCATGAGAAATCATAATCCTGCGGACGTCGCGATAGGGTCGTGTCAGGCCGGCATCGGTGTCGACTTCGACGATCCAGACGCCGTCCTTCGGCATATGCTGGGCGGCGAACTCCTGGCCGGAGGCGAGGGCGAGCGTGACGGACTTGTCCTCTTTCTCGTAGGCGGGATGACGAAACAGCACCTTGACGCCGTGCAGAGGAACCGGCTTGCCTGCAGCGTCGGAGAGGCTGTAGCGGACTTCGCCCCATGCGATGGTCAGCTTGCCGGTCCAACCGAGCGCTGCTTGAGCGCGGCCGGCCTCGGCCTCCTTGTTGAATTGCTGGCTGGCCACATAGGTGTTCTCGACGACGAGGCCGGTCCAACTCGTATTGGCGAGCGTGGCCATGGTCAGGTTGACCGCGATGACCACCCCGAAGAAGGTGAGAATGATGGCCAGCATGTGCCTGCCGGTGAATTCGCGAGGCTTTTGGGCATTGGCGGTCATTTGGCGGCCTCTGGCGCGTTGAATGTGGCGGCGTACTCGTTCGACTCGAAGCTCGCCTTATCCTCGACACGGAACTTGAAGGTCTGTGCCGGGGCGTGGATCTGGTCCGCCGGTTGGCGAACGAAGACCTTCAACGTTTTCAGGCGGTCGGGTTCGACCGGGATGGCGAAAGACCGGCCGGCCGGGATGTCGTCGCCGACGACGACCATGTCGGCACCCTCCAGACCCTGCATGGTGACGACGATTGTCCTTGGCTCAGGGATCATGTTGAGCAGCTTGACGCTATAGCCATTGCGGATGGAGCCATCGGATAGTGTGACGAATTGCGGATTGCGGTCATGCAGCACGTTCAGTTCGAGCCGATCGCGCGTCAGCAGCGAATAGAGCAGGCCCAGCCCGATCAGCGACCACAAGCCCATGTAGACGTAGGTGCGCGGCCGGAAGATCTTGCGAATGTGAAAATGCGCCACCTGATCGGAGAAGGTGCCGACAGCAGTCCTGACCAGCGACGGATTGATTGAACTGGAGCCGCCTGCGGTCGCCAGCATCATGTTGGCGTTGTAGTCGGAGAGCGTCGCGTAGGAGATCAGCCCGCGCTCCTTGCCGAGCTTGTCCATGACGCCGTCGCAGGCGTCGATACACAGCGCGCAGGTAATGCATTCGAGCTGCTGGCCGTCGCGAATGTCGATTCCCATTGGGCAGACCGCGACGCAGGCATTGCAGTCGACGCAGTCGCCGACGGACTGCCCCGAGGCTTGCACCTTCTTGGCGTGGCGCGATCGCGGCTCGCCGCGCCAGTCATTGTAGGTGACGGTGAGCGAATTCTCATCGAGCATGGCTGCCTGGATGCGCGGCCATGGGCACATATAGGTGCAGACCTGTTCGCGCATCAGGCCGCCGAAGGTGTAGGTCGTCGCCGTCAGCACGGCGATGGTGATGTAGGCGACAGGTGCGGCGGTACCGGTGAAAAGCTCGCCCACAAGTGTTGGTGCATCAGCGAAATAGAAAATCCAGGCGCCACCGGTCGCCGCCCCTATGACAAGCCAGATGGCGTGTTTCGAGACCCGCAGCATCAGCTTGCGGGCGGTCCAGGGGCCGGCATCGAGTTTCATGCGGGCGTTGCGGTCCCCCTCAATCGCACGCTCGACGACAAGGAACAGATCGACCCACACGGTCTGCGGACATGCATAGCCGCACCAGGCACGGCCGACAGCAGAGGTAATCAGGAAAAGTCCAACACCGGCCATGACCAGGAGGCCGGCCACATAGAAGAATTCCTGCGGCCAGATCTCGATGAAGAAAAAGTAGAAGCGCCGATTGGTGAGATCGAGCAGCACGGCCTGGTCCGGGGCAAATGGGCCACGATCCCAATGCAGCCACGCAGTCAGGTAATAGATGCCAAGTGTGATCGTCATCACCAGCCATTTGAAGCGGCGAAAGTTGCCCGAGGCGCGCTTCGGAAAGATCTTTTGACGCGCGGCATAAAGGGGCTTGCGGGTTTTGGCGGCATTGACAGTTTCTGTTTCGAGCCGTGTCAACTGCGTCTTGTCACGCACGTGCAACTCCACTTTCCCAGCCAATGTCAGGGGCACCTGTCGAAAAGCCTCGCGGTAGGACAGCCTTGCCGGGTTGTGCAGATCGCATTAGGAATGGTGTCGAGGCCCGGCTCGCGCCGGGCCTCGTCCGCTTGGCAGGGGTGACCGAAGAATAGGGCTTCCATTCCTATTCTCCGCCGCCAAGCGAATGGACATAAACTGCAAGTTCCTTGACCTTGATCTCGCCGAGACGGCCAACCCAGGCCGGCATGACGCCCTGCTTTGGCGCACGAACCTGGGCGGCGATGGCCGTCTCGCCGGACCCGTAAAGCCAGATCGCGTCAGTCAGGTCGGGGGCGCCGAATTCCCTGTTGCCTTTTGCATTGTCGCCGTGACAAGCGACGCAGTTCTCGGCAAAGACCTTGGCGCCGGGTTGGATCAGACTTGCATCGCGGACCTTGCCGGAAAGGCTGGCCACGTAGGCGCTGACTTGTGCGATCTGGTCGGCGGTGATGATGTCGCCGAAGGCCGGCATTTCTGACAGTCGCGTGTCCGGATCGGAAGCAAAGCGGAGGCCGTGCGTGATCGTCTGCTTGATCTGGTCGGGGCTGCCGCCCCAGAGCCAGTCATCGTCATTCAGGTTGGGAAAGCCCTTCGACCCCTGAGCGCCGGAGCCGTGGCATTGCGTACAGTTGACCTTGAACGCGGCAGCCCCGGCAGCGACCGCGAATTCGCGCAAGGCATCGTCGGTCAAGATCTCCGAGACGCTCTTTGCCTGGATGGCTGCAACATACTTGCCCTTGGCGGCCTCGGCCGCGGCAAGGTCGTTCTTGACGTCCTTACGGCTTGAATAGCCGAGCATGCCCTTGGTTGCCGAGGTCAGCATCGGCCATGCCGGGTATGCGGTCGTATAGACGAGCGCCCACGCTATGGTGACGTAGAAGGTAATCACCCACCATCGCGGCAGAGGATTGTTGAGCTCCCTGATGCCGTCCCATTCATGGCCGGTGGTTGAGACGCCGGAGACCTCATCGATGTGCTCGTCGCTCATGATCACTCGTCCTCGAGCGGAATGCGGGCAGCTTCGTCGGCCAGCCTTCGGCTGCCGGGGCGTAGGGCAAAGGCGATGCACCCGACGAAGAACAGCGCCATCGCAACCAGGCCCCAGCTGTCGGCAAACGCCCGCATCAAATTGTAGGTCATCAGCGTTCTCCTCAGCGGTAGCCGGCGGCTTCGTCGTAATTTTTGAAGTCGACCAGTGTGCCAAGCATCTGCAGGTAGGCGAGCAGGGCATCCATTTCGGTGACCTGTTGCGGGTTGCCGTCGAAGTCGCCGATCTTGACTTTGGGGTAACGCGCCTCAAGGCCTGATGTGTCGGCATTGGGATCGGCCTGCGCCGCCAGATCCGCATTGGCGTGCGCGATCATGTCATCGGTGTAAGGGACGGCTACACGCCTGTTGGCGACCAGATGCGTCGAGAAATCCTTCACGTCGATCGGCGTGTCTTTCAGGAACCCATAGCTCGGCATGATCGATTCCGGCACCACCGAGCGCGGGTCGGTAAGATGCGCGACATGCCATGCATTCGAGTAGCGGTCGCCAACTCTGGCGAGATCCGGCCCGGTGCGCTTCGATCCCCACTGGAAGGGGTGATCGTACATGGACTCGGCAGCCAGGCTGTAGTGGCCATAGCGCTCAACTTCGTCGCGGAACGGCCTGATCATCTGGCTATGGCAGAGAAAGCAGCCCTCGCGCATATAGATGTTGCGCCCGACAAGTTCGAGCGGCGAATAGGGGCGCATGCCTTCCACCTTCTCGATCGTATTGTCGAGATAGAAGAGAGGCGCTATCTCGACGATACCGCCGACCGTCACCACGAGCAGCGAGCCAACGAGAAGAAGCGTGGCGTTCTTCTCGATGATTGCGTGTTTGTCCATCAAGCCCATTACCTGGCTCCTGATCGCGCAGGTCGGATGGCGACGGGGCTCGGCATCGGCTCCTCCTCGCGCTGGTGGCCGAGGATGGTCATGGTGATGTTCCAGGCCATGATAAGGGCGCCGGAGAGGTACATGGCCCCACCGATGGCGCGCATGACGTAGTATGGGTGCATGGCAGCGACGGTTTCGGCGAAGGAATAGACCAGGAAGCCCTGCTGGTCGTATTCACGCCACATCAGGCCCTGCATGATGCCTGACACCCACATGACCGAGGCGTAGACGACGATCCCGAGTGTCGCCAGCCAGAAGTGCCAAGTGACGAGCCGCAGCGAGTAGAGCCGGTGACGGTTCCAGAGCTTCGGCACCATGTAGTAGATTGCGCCGAACGAGATCATGCCAACCCAGCCGAGCGCGCCCGAATGGACGTGGCCGATGGTCCAGTCGGTATAATGCGACAGCGAATTGACCGCCCTGATCGCCATGATCGGGCCTTCGAAGGTCGACATGCCATAGAAGGCGACGGCCATCACCATCATGCGGATGATCGGATCGGTGCGCAGCTTGTCCCAGGCGCCGGACAGCGTCATCAGGCCGTTGATCATGCCGCCCCAGGACGGCATCCACAGCATGATCGAGAACGCCATGCCGAGCGTCTGCGCCCAATCTGGCAAGGCGGTGTAGTGCAGGTGATGCGGGCCAGCCCAGATGTAGAGAAAGATGATCGCCCAGAAATGGACGATCGACAGCCGGTACGAATAGACTGGCCGGTTCGCCTGCTTGGGCACGAAATAATACATCATGCCAAGGAAGCCGGCGGTGAGAAAGAAGCCGACCGCGTTGTGGCCGTACCACCATTGGGTCAGCGCGTCCTGGACCCCGGAAAAGGCGGAGTAGCTCTTGGAGCCCAGGAACGAGACTGGCATCGACAGGTTGTTGACCACATGCAGCATCGCGATGGTCACGATGAACGACAGGTAGAACCAGTTGGCGACGTAGATATGCGGTTCCTTGCGCTTCAGGATCGTGCCAAGGAACAGAATGAGGTAGGCGACCCAGACGATGGTCAGCCAGACATCCACATACCATTCGGGTTCGGCGTACTCGCGGCCCTCGGTGATGCCGAGCAGATAGCCGGTCGCGGCCATGACGATGAACAGCTGGTAGCCCCAGAAGACGAACCAGGCGAGATCACCGCCGAAGAGGCGGGCGCGGCAGGGGCGCTGCACGACATACAGAGACGTGCAAAGCAGCGCGTTGCCACCGAAGGCGAAGACGACACCGGATGTATGCAGCGGCCGCAAACGGCCGAAATTGAACCAGGGCTGGATGTTGAGATCGGGATAGGCGAGCTGAAGCGCGATCACCACGCCGACCAGCATCCCGACGACACCCCAGAACACGGTGGCGATCGCGCCGTAGCGGATCGGACCATCCATGTAAGCGGATGGGTCAATCGGAGCTGCTGGCTTGAACTCCGTGTTGCGCAACAGGATCGCAGTGGAACCAGCCACTGCGAAGAACAACACCCACATATGTCGGCGGAAAGGTTCATCCACGCCGAAGCCGGCGGCCACCAGGGCCGCAAAAGCGAACACGCTTAGAAGGACGATCTCTGTGCCGAATTTCATTGCAGATCCCGATCTCGAATCTGGTGGATGCCAAATCCGCAGCGCACTAATTGCGCAGCCGCCGCCCCCTCGCCCTGATCTATGTCAGGCCGCACGATTTTGTGTCGGCGGCGCAATCAGCAGGTGGCGAATGAACGAGGAACGCAGCGCGGGCTCACCCCCTCATGGAAGGCGTTCCCTGGGTTGGGCGGGCGCAGACGCGATCGATTGAGGCGAAAGCTGAGGCTCTGCGACGCGTTGGATGCTATTGCCGATGCCCTGCCAAACGTTGTTCGGATCCCATTGGAAACGAACGCGATCGTTCGGCCGAGCCGTGGCAGCTTAAGGACCGTGCTTCGCCGGTATGTGCCGAAACACACCTGGCGATTGGTCGTCGTCCCTATCAAAGCCCGAAAGCTGTCTGTCTCGACCGTGACGCCGCTTCTTCGAAGGCGCGGCGACATCGCATTAGAAGGCAAGCACGGCCCGCCCCGGAGCCATGCGACATGGGCCTCGCCGCTTAGGGCCGCTCGCGTCCGCCGCCACAGCGCTTCTCCAGACGGCTTATGCTGTCCACCGTCACATGGCGTGCGTTCTCAATCCGAATCACCCCGTCAGCCCGCAATCGCGTCAGTTGGCGGCTCACGGTTTCGTTGGTAATTCCAAGGAAATCAGAGATTTCGGCACGCGTCAGCGGCAGATCGAAGGACGCTGACCTGGAAGCCGCGTCGAGACTGGAATCGATATTCCGGGCCATCATGAGGAGAAAACTCGCCACCTTTTCCGGAGCTGTCTTGCGCCCCAGCGTCACCATCCACTCGCGCGCCTCATCGAGTTCATTCAGCGTCTGTTTGAGCAGGCGATGCTCGAATTCCCGTGACGCCTTCATCATCCGTTCGACGGCCGCTCGCGGAAACGAGCACAGCGTGACTGCTGTTGCCGCTTCCGCATTGATCGAGCTTTCCACCTTGAAAGGACGTCCCAGAAAATTCGGTGCAAACTGGAGACCGACGATCTGCTGGCGCCCATCCGACAGGCTCTTTGATAGCTTTACCACGCCTGAAAGCACGTTCGAGTAGCTGTCGACGTTCTGTGCCTCGCCGGTCAACTCCATTCCTGACTCGATCCGGCGACGCGAGCAAGTCTTGGCGAGCCCAACCAAATTGTCTGGATCGAGCGCACCGCAGACACCGCGACGCCGTGCCTCGCAAGGGAGGCAAAGAACAGGAATGCCGGAAGTATGAATGTCTTGCCGAAAGGTCATGCGTTCGCTTTACCCGATCCTAACTGCCGGCAGGATACCCATCCAGGGTAGAGAAGTCCTGCGGCGGTTTGTCCATGCGCGCGGCTGATCGAGATCAGGGTCTGCTTCAGCGATGCGTGCAGTGTTCGGCGGGCAACACGGTGAACGCGAGATGCAATCGGAAATAGCTGTCAAACTCAGCGAGAACGTCCCACGCTACACAAGCTATCCGACGGCGCCGCATTTCCATTCCGGGGTCGATGCTGCCATTTACCGTGGCTGGTTGGAGGCGCTGGAAAGTGGCGACGAAATCTCGCTGTATTTGCACATTCCTTACTGCGACAAGCTCTGCTGGTTCTGCGCCTGTCACACCAAGCAGACGCACCAATATGAGCCGGTGGCCGCTTATCTGCGCTCGCTGAATGCCGAAATCGTCACGATTGCCGGTCTGGTGAGCGGCAAGGCACATGTCCGTGCAATCCACTTCGGTGGCGGTTCGCCAACGATGCTGAGGCCCGATGACATGGTTGCTCTTGGAGCGGCCTTGCGGGACAGCTTCGACCTTCTCCCGGATGCTACGGTCAGCATCGAAATCGGAACCAACGACATGGACAAGGCGCGCCTTGATGCGCTTGCTCAAATCGGCGTAACGCGGGCGAGCCTCGGCGTGCAGGATTTCGATCCGCAAGTGCAAAAAGCAATTAATCGTGAGCAAAGTTTTTTGCAGACCAAGGCAGTCGTCGACGGGGTTCGTTCGCGGGGCGTTGAATCGGTCAATCTGGACCTGCTCTACGGGCTCCCGAATCAGACACGCGAGACGATCTGTTCCACGGTGGCGCAGGCACTGACCTTGGAACCAGACCGGATGGCTCTGTTCGGCTACGCACATGTGCCCTGGTTCAAGAAGCATCAGACGATGATCGACGAGGCATGGCTGCCGAGTCCCACCGAGCGTTTCGCCCAATCTCAGCTCGCGGCGCGGGCAATTGTCGCCAAGGGATATGAGGCAATAGGACTCGATCATTTCGCGAAGCCCGACGATGCGCTGGCCATAGCGGCCCGCGCAGGGGTTTTGCATCGCAATTTTCAGGGCTACACCGAGGATCGCTGCCCGACACTGATCGGACTTGGCCCTTCGTCCATCGGTCGTTTTCGCCAAGGCTACGTGCAGAACATGGCTTCGACTGCCGGGTACGGGCGCATGGTTGCGGATGGCGGGTTGGCTGCCGTCCGGGGCGTTGCCCTTTCCGACGACGATCGCGTCCGTGGCTGGATAATCGAGCGGCTGATGTGTGATTTTGCCTTCTCGGCAGTCGATCTGGTGGAGCGGTTCGGCAAAGCCGGCGAGAAGCTCCTTCATCGCTCGAGGTCCATCGCCCTCCACGATCCTGCCCGAGCGCTTGAATTCGATGGCGACAGTTTCGTCGTACGGGCTGAAAGTCGCCCCTTCGTTCGAACCATCGCGGCCAAGTTCGATACATATTTCAAAGGGGGAACGGCGAGGCACTCGGTGGCGGTCTGAGCAAAGCACAGTGCGCTCGCCGTTTGGTCGATCGCGAACCAGCTGCGTTTCATTTTGACCGCTCATAGGCGACTACCGCATCCAATCGAAAATGCAAACTTAGGCTGTTGCGCGGTATTTCCTTCCACATCCTCTCTTACGCATACCTGCATTCCAAGGTGTTTGATCCTATGCTTCGCGAGGAGCAGGTAGGCCGCGACAGCTAGGCAATGTTCCAGCTGCCTCTAGCGGAGGAGTCACGATTTTTCGGCAAGCTCCGTCGGCAGACCTTCTTTTCGGGCCTTGGCAAAGGCTCGGTCGCCTTCCAGAAACGCCGCCAGCATGAAAGGGATGAGTTCTGCCACGGTTTCAGACTGACGATAGGTCTGACGGTAAAGTGCAGCATACTCCTTGAGTGTTTGGCCCAGCTCCGCGCTGACGGTAATGGTGATCTTCGAAGCTGTTCGGTCTGGAAGCTTTCCAAGTTTCAGGTCAGCCATGGTAACTCCTGCTCAACTCGCGTATGGCCGCAGCACGATGTCCTTGTGCACGATGACGCGCAGTGGCCAACCTGGGCGGACGATGATGGTGGGCTGGATATTGAGGTTTTTTTCGGTGATGCGCTGGCCGGCTCGACTGGCGTTCTGCTGGGCTGATTCCCGGATCGCCTTGACCAGATCGCTCTCGTTTTCGCCGAGGCTGAATTCCGTGCCGACACCGAGCAATGTGGCAAGCGCCACCCCCTTGATCAGCTGCCAGGTGTGGAAATCGACTTTGTCTTCCAGCCCTGCGTAGCCAGCGGTGTCGCTCGCGGGCAGATTGTCGATTTCGACCGACGAGCCGTCGGGCAGCAGAATGCGCTGCCAGACCAGCAGCGCTCGCTTTTGCCCGAACGCGACGACGCTGTCGTAGACGCCGATAAGACGTGAGCCCTGCGGAATCAGCAATATGTTGCCCGTGACCGTGTCGTGCACATTCTCGGTGACTTGCGCGACGACAAGGCCCGGCAAATCGGAATTGATGCCGGTGATCAGGCTGGCGGCAATCACGCTGCCAGCCATCAGTTGATACGGCGAGATCGGCGTCTGCAGCGCATGCGGATTGTAGATCCCGCCAGTGCTCCGCTGGCTGAGGAAATCAAGCTTTCGCTGCTGATTGTTCTGGTCGCCTTCCGCCGGCGCCACCGAGGCAGACGCGCGTGCTGCTTCGGATTGGGGAAGTGCCTCAAATGGATGCTGAGCAGTTTGCACGCTCTCACCGACATCTGTCTGTTGAGCTCGATTTTCGACGCGGAAAAGCACCTGCGATTCACGCGCTTCGATCGCCTGCTGCGCTAGACGCTGCTCCTCGGCCGAGATGTCTTGACCCGGCACGATGCCGAGCTGGCGCTGCCGCTCGAGGATGGGGCGACCGAGGTCGCCCGGCAAAGGTGGCCCAAGGACGGGAGGCTTCGGCTTCATGCCGGAATAGTCATGGGGAAGCGTATCGAGTCCCTCGACGGTTGGTTTGCGCTCAGTGCTGTAGGGATCTTCCGCCTGATCCCTGATGCGAAGGGCCGGCCCCTGGAGCGCCATCATGGCAACGCCGAACACAGCGCCGGATCCGAGCGCTGCGATCGCGATGATCACACCGCGCCTGAACCGCACCACGCGGCGGGGAGAGGCCCGAAGCTGCAGTTCCTCGGGATCCAGTTTCGGCGGGATGCCAGAGCGGGAATTTTCGATCATGAGCCCTCACCTCACCGGCTGGAACGCGAAAAGAGCGAGATCCGCCGTAGCGGTTGCCTGTCGTCAATCCTGCTGATGCGGATCACCTGCTGCTGCTTGGTGCCGAGGCGAAGTTCGGCCGCGGCGAAGAGCCGATCGACGATGTAATAGTTGCCGCGCACGCGATAGTTGACGAGCTCGCTGCTCCCATCTGCGCCGACGATGAAGAGTGGTGGCGCCTCGCCCTGATCTATGCGACGAGGGAACTCAATATAGACCTTGCTGCCGTCGTCGAAGGCTCGCGTCGGTCTCCAGGGCGGTGTGTCGCCACTGATCGAGTAGCGAAAGCGAAGGTTTTCGAGCGCGATATTCGACGCGACCGGTGTAACTGCCTCGGCTTGAGCATTGCGCTGGCGAAGCGCGATGATCTGGTCTTGGCTGTAGGTCCAGGAGATTGCCGCCATTGCTGTCTTCTCGGTGCTTTGAAGCTGCAAATGATAGGTCCGCCGGTCCGTCGTAATGACGACATTGGTGGCAAGACCCGGCGCGAAGGGTTTCACCAGAACATGGGTGCGCTGATTGTCACCGGTGCCGCTTGCGGTATCGCCTATGACCCAGCGCACGGTGTCGCCAGCCGACACGGCGGTTAGTTTCTCGCCCGGCTGCAGAGCGATGTCGGTCACGCGCTCCGGCGCGGCATAGAGCTGATAAAGCGCGCCATCGGTGAAGGGGTAGACTTGCACGGCATTAACATACCCGTACTTGGTGGGTTGCTGGGTCGCGGCTTTGTTGGCATCAGCGACGCGTTCTTCAGGGGGGCGCTTGTCCTCGGCCTTGCCGGACTCGGGCTGCAATTGGCCAGGCAGCGGCAGTGGTTTTGGCACCTCGACAATTCTAATCGGCCTCTCCGGCGCCTTCTCGATCGCGGCCGGTTTGAAGTCAGCAGCGTCATAGGAAATCTCAGGCGGCGGCACCTTCTTCGATGCACAAGCGGAAACGACCGCTGCCGACACCGATAGGATCAGCACGGCACGAATCGGTGACATTTTATCTTTCATTGGTGGACTCCGTCGGAGAAAGGGGGGGTGGGACGGCGCTGTCGAGCTCGCGTGACCAGTCAATGGCGTTGATGAAGACGCCGAGCGGATTCTTGCGCAGCTGATCCGTATTGCTTGGCGAGCGGATCACGATCGTGAGGATCGCAGTCCAGCGCATCGTGCTGGCAAGGCTTCCGCGCTCAAACACCTGCTCGGTCCATTTGACCTGGAATGAACTTTCGGAGGCCCTGACCACGCTGGTGACCTGTACCGAGACACTGCGCGTTCCGATCTGACCGAAGGGGTCGTTCGCCTTGGCGTATTCGTTGAGGAAGAGCGCTGCGCGATCGCTAGCAAAGTCGTAAGCTGCGAACCAGTTCTGCCGTACCAAAACCGGATCGGTGGAAACGGAACGGACATTCTGGATGAAGCGGCCGAGATGCCAGGCGATCTGAGCATCCGAGGGCTCATAATTCCGGATTGCCGGCGCGACGGCGCGCGTCTCGCCGAAGCCATCGACCTCGACGACGTAAGGCACGACACGGCTTTGCATCGACTGCCATACGAGTCCGCCGGAAAGTCCGGTCGCCAAGGCCAGGCACCCAAGGGCCATGAGCCGCCAGTTCCTGGCCTGCAGTCGAGATGAGCCGATGCGCTCGTCCCACAGCTGGGCGGCTTTTTGATACGGCGTGACCGGTTCGGGTGTTTTGCCGTAACGGTGCACGGGTCGCTTGAAGAGCATCTAGTCATCCTTGTCGTTGAGAGAGGGGTTGGCGCTGCCTCCCGGCCGGTCTCCGTCTCGGACAGCTTGCATGGCAGCGTGGCGATGTGCACGGGCGGTCTGTTCAGAACGTAGGCGCCTTGCCCACGTCGGCGCCGAAACAGTGGCCGAACCGGCAGAGCGCTCGGTCATTGACGCGGTCGGCGTGCCGCCGGTCGCGGTCCACGCGGCATCGCGCCCGGCATCGGCGTTGCGCCCAACACTTGCAGTGGCGGATCGCGCTACGCGTATAGCGGCGCCGCCAGCGGCACTGGTTACACCATGCATTCCAGCAGCCACACCGGAGAGGCCAACGTCGGGCGAGGTTGCGCGCCCGATCTGCCAGGACGTGGAAGCAGCCGATCCCATTGTTGTGCCGGCGCGGATGGCGGCGAGACCGCCGCTGGTTGCCATACGCGCGCCAGAAAATGCCGTGCCTCCAGCAACGAGTGATACACCCGCTGCCGCCGCGGTCGTGCCGAGGGCGGCGCCCGCGCCAAGCTGCGGTGCGCCTGAGACAAGACCCGACGCGATCCCCGGCCCAAAAATGCCAAGGCCAAGCAGTGCCAGTGCGCCCAGTACCTGGGACATGGCAGCGGCCAGATCCGGCTCCTTGCCTTGCAATGCGGAAGCGAACTCCCCGAAGAGCGTGGAGCCGATGCCGACAATGACGGCGAGCACCATCACCTTGATGCCTGACGAGATAACATGGCCGAGCACGCGTTCGGCCAGGAACGCTGAACGGTTCCAAAGTGCGAATGGAACCAAAACAAAACCTGCCAGCGTGGTGAGCTTGAACTCAAGGATGGTGATGAAAAGCTGGATGGAAAGGATGAAGAAGGCGATGATGACCAGGAACCAGGCCATCAGCAGCACGAAGATGGTCAGTGCGTTGCCGAAGATTTCCGGGAAGCCCAGGAGCTGACTGGCTTGGTCAAGCATTGGCCAAGCACCTTCGAAACCGGTCGCGGCAATGCGGCCCGGGCGCAGGAGATTGTCTGCCGACAGATTGCCGGCCGACGCATTAATCCCGAGACCGGCAAAAGAACGATAAATGATATCGGCGAGGTTCTTGAAATTGTTCAGGATGAAGGCGAAGACGCCAACATAGAGCACCTTGCGGACAAGCCGGCCGAGAACGCTGGTCTCCTCGCCGAGCGCCCACGCCAGGCCGGCAAGTGTGATGTCAATGCCGATCAGAATGGTAGTGAGGAAGGCGACGTCGCCCGAGAGCAGACCGAACCCGCTGTCGATGTAGCGGATGAAGGTCTCCATGAAGCGATCGATGACGCCAAGGTCGTTCATGCCGCTGCCTTCCTCGTCGTGATGAACTCGTGATTAATTGCCGGGATAAGCCGAGCCGGTACCCAAGAATCGCTTCGTCATCTCGCGGGCGGCTTCCTCTGACTGGGCCTTGCGGGCGGCATCCTCGGCCTCAGCTCGAAACTGCGTTGCGAGCAGCGTCTGGATCTGCATCTGCTGCTTTGTCGAAAGCGCCATCAGCTGGTTGGTGGCCTGGCTTGCCTGAAGCGCACCGGCCGCCCCTTGGCTGCGGTTGACGAGATCGGCGAGCAGATCGCCGTCGGCGCGGACGTTCTCGACGATTTGCGACTGGACCCCCATGGTCTGGCGGAACGCCTGCATGGCGCTTTGCCAACGCTCGCGCGCAGCACTCGCCACATCGCTGACCTTGATCGTGGCGTCGTAGCTTTCCGGATATTGGCTGCGCCACTGGTCTTGAAGCTTGCCCAGATCAAAGCTGAGGCCACTCGCCTGGTCCATCAAGCCGTCGATGCGATGGAGCGAACCGGTGAGTTGGCCAACGGAAGAGAAATCCAGACGGTGAAGATTGCGCGCCATGTTCTGCAGCATGGTCGCCTGATTCTGCAGCGACTGGATCTGGTTGTTGATCTGCTCCAGGGCGCGCGCGGCCGTCAGCACGTTCTGCGCATAATTGGACGGATCGAACACGATAAGGGCGTAGGCGGGCTGCACATAGTCGGCCATAGGCTTGGCGATCAGGGAAACGGTGATCAGGCCGGAGAGAAGGCGTC
This sequence comes from Mesorhizobium sp. M1A.F.Ca.IN.020.04.1.1, assembly GCF_003997315.1. Lineage (NCBI taxonomy): Bacteria > Pseudomonadati > Pseudomonadota > Alphaproteobacteria > Hyphomicrobiales > Phyllobacteriaceae > Mesorhizobium > Mesorhizobium sp. M1A.F.Ca.IN.020.04.1.1. Next base: position 7,103 of record NZ_RZSN01000038.1, on the reverse strand, counting down.
GCCGCATCATGCTAATTGCTCCTTGTCTGGTTGAGGGAATTGCTTGAGAAGTTCGCCGGCCCAATCGAGGCCGCGCGCGATCAGGAACTGCGAGGCAAAGCTGCCTTGCCCGTCTTCGGACAGGATCCTGTCGATCAGAGTCTGCGTGGCCGGATCGGAAGCACCGCAAAGCGCAAGAGCGATGGGGCCAAGCCCGAGCTCGAACAGACGGTTGCCGCGGCGCGATTGCAGATAATACTGACGCTTCGGCGTGGCGCGGGCGATCAATTCGATCTGCCGCTCGCTTAAACCGAAGCGTTCGTAGGCTGTGCGCGCCTGGGGTTCCACGGCACGATCATTGGGAAGGAAAATGCGCTGCGGGCAGCTTTCGATGATTGCCGGCGCTATGGCAGAGCCCGCGATATCAGCCAGCGACTGCGTAGCGAAGACAACCGACACGTTCTTCTTTCGCAGCACCTTCAGCCATTCGCGGATGCGGGCGGCGAACAGCGGATTGTCGAGATAGACCCACGCCTCGTCGAGCATGATCAGCGTGGGCCGTCCGTCGAACCGTTCCTCAAGTCGCTGGAACAGATAGGTAAGCACCGGCAGCAAAGCGCCTTGGCTGTGCATCAGCTCCTCGGTCTCGAAACACTGCACATCCGACAAGGCCAGCCCATCATGATCGGCATCGAGCAGGCGGCCGAAGGGACCGTCGAGCGTGTAGGGCATCAATGCGGACTTCAGCGCATTGGATTGAAGCAGGACCGAAAGGCCGGTCAGTGTGCGTTCCTGCGCCGGCGCGGTGGCAAGGCTGGCCAGCGCTGACCAGATAGCCTCCTTCACCTCCGGCGTGAGGGTGACGTTCTCGTAGGCAATAAGGCTGGCGATCCATTCGGCCGCCCAGCTTCGGCTAGCCTGGTCGTTGATGCTGCGCAGTGGCTGAAAGGCAAGGGAACTGTCCGCTCCTAGCGCGTGGTGTTCTCCACCCATGGCAAGTGTTGCAGCACGGGCCGAATTGCCTTTGTCGAAGACATAAACCTGGGCGCCGGCATAGCGCCTGAACTGCAGAGCAATCAGAGCAAGCAGAACCGACTTGCCGGCGCCGGTCGGACCAACAGCCAGCATGTGGCCGACATCTTCGACGTGGGTGGAAAGCCGAAACGGTGTCGACCCGCTGGTCTCGGCAACGAGAAGCGGTGGCGCTTCGGTTTGGGTGACTTTCGCGAGATACTCGTTTGTCGCAGGACCGGCCCAAACCGACGACAGCGGCATGAGATGGGCAAGGTTCAAAGTATGAACGAGCGGTTGGCGAACGTTAGCGTAGACATGGCCAGGCAATGAGCCGAGCCAAGCCTCGACCGCATTGACGCCTTCTCGGATCGTGGTGAAACCGATCCCATTGATGATGCGCTCGACCGCGCGAAGCTTCTCTGCAGCGGCTTGGCGATCCTCGCCCCACACCGTCACGGTCGTGGTGAGATAGCCGAAGCTCACATGATCGCCGCCCAATGCCTGAAGGGCTTCGTCGGCATCGAGCGCCTTGTTGTCGGCATCGCTGTCGACAAGCGGGACCGGCTCGTTGGTAATGACCTCGCGTAGGATTGCCACGATCGATTTGCGCTTGGCAAACCACTGCCGGCGCAACCGCGTCAGCGTCTTCGTGGCTTCCGTTTTCTCGAGCGGAATGAAGCGCGTCATCCAGCGATAGGCGAAATCCTGATGATTGAGGGCATCGAGAATCCCGGGCCGGGTGAGGTTCGGAAAGCCGAGGATGGTCAGTGTGCGAAGATGCTGCTCACCCAGCATCGGCTCCAGGCCACCGGCAAGCGGCGCATCGACCAGGATGGCATCCAGATATATCGGCGTTTCCGGGACGATGATAGGATGGCGTCGAGGCGAAATCGTGCCGTGGAGATAGGTCAACGTCTGAGCATCATCGAGGACGCGTACTTCGGGCATGAAACCCGAGAAGAGATCGAGCACGCGGTTGGTCTCGTCACGGAACCTCGCCAGATCCTGGCGCCAGTCTCTTTCTCCTTGGGAATAATGAGAGTCGACGAGCGCGCTTTCCGCGCGCGCCTGGGCGTCGGGCGGTGGCATAAACACTAAGGTCACATGATAGCGGCTCTCGTAGTGCGCTACCTTCCCCTCGAAAGCAGCGCGGCGTTCTTCGTCGACCAGCCACGACGCGGCGTCAGGAAAATGCGAGTTCGGATAGCCCAGCGCTTCTATGCGCTCGGCCTCAAAGAACAATGCCCAGCCAGAGCCAAGGCGTCTGAGAGCATTGTTCGCCCGGCCGCAAATGCCGACGAGTTCAGCCTCCGTCGCACTTTCGAGATCCGGGCCGCGGAACCGCAACGTCCGCTGAAAGCTGCCGTCCTTGTTGAGCATGATGCCGGGCGCCACCAAGGCAGCCCAGGGTAGATGGTCGGCAAGCCGGTCGGCTTTGCTTCGATATTCCGAAAGGTTCAGCATGCAAGCCACCCCTTCAGACGAAGGTGGCGCACAAGCACGCTGGCGAAGTCCGGATCGCGTCTTGCGGCAAAGACCGCTAACGAGTGGCCCGCGATCCAAAGCACCAGACCAGCAATCCATTGCTGCAAGCCGAAGCCAATGGCCGCGGCCACTGTACCGTTGAGGATCGCCACCGCGCGCGGAGCCCCGCCGAGCAGGATCGGCTCGGTCAGCGCCCGGTGGACCGGTACTGCGAAGCCCTCGATATGCTGCTCCCCGGCGGCCATCAGACGAGCGCCCCACCACCGAAGGAGAAGAAGGAGAGGAAGAAGCTCGATGCCGCGAAGGCGATCGACAGACCGAAGACGATCTGAATCAGGCGCCGAAAACCACCGGCGGTGTCGCCGAAGGCAAGCGTCAGGCCGGTGGTGATAATGATGATCACCGCAACGATCTTGGCGACCGGTCCCTGCACCGACTCCAGGATCTGCTGCAGCGGCTGCTCCCACGGCATGCCGGAGCCGGCCGCATAAACGGGGGCCGTGATAAGAAACGCGAGCGCTGTGGACGAAAGAAAGCGAAGCTTCTTGCGCATGAGGAAGGCCTTTCAAAGCTGCTGGAGTTGCGAAAGCGTGAGCGGGGCAACGGCGTAATCGCCGCTGCCGTCGAGACCGGTGACCTCGGCGATTGCGTCGATGTGGCGCGACGAGCCGCGTCCCGCTATAAAGACGATCAGATCTATCGCCTCAGCGATGAGCCGGCGGGGAACGGTGACCACCGCTTCCTGGGCGAGTTGCTCAATGCGATAGAGAGCCGAGCGCGCGGAATTGGCGTGTACGGTAGCGATGCCGCCTGGGTGCCCGGTGTTCCATGCCTTCAGCATGTCGAGCGCTTCCGCGCCCCTCACCTCGCCCACGATGATGCGGTCCGGCCTGAGCCTCAGCGTCGAGCGCACGAGATCGGCAAGGGTGACCGAGCCCCGCCTCGTTCTCAGGGCAACGCAGTCCCTGGCCGCGCACTGCAGTTCGCGTGTGTCCTCGATCAGGATCACCCGATCGTCGCATTCGGCGACTTCAGCCAGCAGAGTGTTGGCGAGTGTTGTCTTCCCCGAGGAAGTGCCGCCGGCGATCAGCATGTTGCGCCGCTCGCGGACGGCCTTTTTCAGCGCATCGGCCTGCAGCGGCAGCATGATGCGTTCGGCAACATAGTCGGCCAGGGTGTAGACTTTCGCGGCGGGCTTGCGGATGGCAAAACATGGCGCCAACACCACAGGTGGCAGCAGGCCTTCGAAGCGTTCGCCAGACGGCAATTCGGCACTGACGATCGGGTTGTCGGCGTGCGCCTCGGCGCGCACGTGCGAAGCAACCAGGCGGATGATACGTTCTGCCTCGGACGGGTGCATGTGAACGTCGGTATCGACCCGACCTTCGCCTAACCGGTCGAGTCGCAGCGCGCCGTCGGGATTGACCATCACCTCGATGACGGACGGATCGGCCAGGGCTTCGGTGATTGCCGGACCCATGGCGGTGCGTAGCATGACACGCCGCCGGTGGTCGGCCTCGGGATGAGAGCTCATCCTTCCCCTCCCCCACCATTGTCTTTGCTAAGCGACTTTTTGCCGGAAGCGATCTGGCGGCCGACCTTCTCAACGAATTTCTCGAAACGCTCTTGGGCAATAGCCTGCGTTGCCCGATCCGGGACCGGCGTGTGGGCATGAAGGGTGATCGAAAAGCGGATGAAGAGCGCCAGGCTCTCCAGGATCACCTCGGAATCGCGCCTGACGTGGGCAAGATCGCGGGAGAGCCGGTCAAGCCTTACGCCGTAGCGCCGATCGAACTCGCTCTCGCCACGCCGCTCGATGAACGCCTCGATCGCCTTCGCCACGATCGCTGATTTGGTCGTTGACGGATCGCGACTGAGGTTGTCCAGTTTCTCGCTGAGCTCCGGCTCAAGCAGAAACTGATGGCGAATGCGGTGCGGCTTCATGCGGCTCGTTCCGACGGCCCGGCGTTGCGCCGGCGACGGGAGAAGCATCGGCCAGACGCTCAAAATTGCTTATGGCCGTTATCTACGCTGAGGTGCGCTCTGCAACTCAGCGGACTTCAGAAGCCGGGAATGACATCGTCGCCCCTGCCCTCGTTGATACCGTAGGCGCGGGCCGCAGTGGAAATCCGATCCATGACACGCTTGTCCGCGAGCGCTTCGCTGTCATCGTCTGCGGGCTTGTACAGATCGGCCTGATCGGGCTCTTGAGAGACAACAACGTCTTCTTCGGGCAGGCTTGGATGGCGTTGCTGCTGAACGCCTCCCTCGTCTTCAACTGGCGCGTCGGCGCTTTCCTCGTCCGCAGCAAGTCGGCTATCGACGCTGCACACTTGTCCAGTCCAGCCGTCCGGGCGTGATGCAGGGCAGTCCGCATAGGGCCCGTCGTGCAGCACCGGCGCAGGCAGCACCCGATCTGTGAAATTCTGATCCTGATAATAGCGCAGCTTCTTGGCGCGGATCGGCGGCAACCCAGAAACCAGGACCAATTCGTCTGACGGCGGCAATTGCATCACCTCGCCTGGCGTCAGGAGCGGGCGCGCGGTTTCCTGGCGGCTCACCATGACATGTGAAAGCCAGGGCGCAAGCCGATGGCCCGCATAGTTGCGCATCGACCTAAGTTCGGTTGCGGTGCCGAGGGCATCCGAGATGCGCTTGGCCGTGCGTTCGTCATTGGAGGAAAAGGCAATTCGCACGTGGCAATTGTCGAGAATAGCATTGTTCTCGCCATAGGCCTTTGAAACCTGGTTCAAAGATTGTGCGATCAGATAGGAGCGAATGCCATAACCTGCCATGAAGGCGAGCGCCGTTTCGAAGAAGTCGAGGCGACCGAGCGCCGGAAACTCGTCCAGCATCATGAGCAGCTGATGCTTACGGCTCTTCTTCGGGTCCCCCTCCAGACGCTCCGTCAACCGCCTGCCGATCTGGTTCAAGATCAGTCGCACCAAAGGCTTGGTGCGCGAGATATCCGAAGGCGGCACGACCAGATAGAGCGACAGCGGTCGCTCTCCACCCACTAGGTCAGCGATGCGCCAGTCGCAGGACGAAGTGGCCGCCGCGACCGTTGGATCACGATAAAGCCCGAGAAAGGACATGGCGGTCGAGAGGACGCCTGAGCGCTCGTTTTCCGACTTGTTCAGGAGTTCGCGAGCCGCCGAGGCCACTACGGGATGGACCTGAGGGTTATGCCCCGTCCCGAGATGGTTTGTCGTCATCATCCGCCGTAGCGTTGCGGCAAACGAGCGTTGCGGGTCCGACAGGAAGGTGGCGACGCGGGCCAGCGTCTTGTCCTCTTCAGCGTAGAGCACGTGCAAAATGGCGCCAACTAGGAGTGAATGGCTGGTCTTCTCCCAGTGGTTCCGTCGCTCCAGCGCGCCCTCGGGATCGACGAGGATGTCGGCGATGTTTTGAACGTCCCGGATCTCATCTGGGCCTTTGCGCACCTCCAGCAGCGGGTTGTAGCGTGCCGATCTCGGGTCGGTCGGATTGAACAGAAGGCAGTACGAGAATTTCGACCGCCAGCCGGAGGTCAACTGCCAATTTTCGCCTTTTATATCATGAATGATGGCAGACCCGGTCCAGGAAAGTAGCGTTGGAACAACCAGCCCCACGCCCTTGCCCGAACGCGTCGGCGCAAATGCCATGACGTGCTCCGGGCCGTCATGGCGCAGATAGCGATCGTTCAGCCTACCGAGGAAAACGCCCGCCGGCCGTAACAACCCTGCCGTCTCGACCTCATGAGTCGTGGCCCACCGTGAAGACCCATAGGTCGTAACCGACCCGCGCTGTCGCGCGCGCAAAAGCGAGCCAGCGATTGCGGCGGCACAGCCCAGGAATCCGCTGGCGCCTGCAAGCGTACCGGCTTTGTCGAAGACCTCCGGCGCATAAGCATCGAAGTGGAACCACCATTCAAACAGCTTCCACGGCTTGTAGATTGGCCAGCCGGCGAAGAGAAACCATGGTGCGCCGAGAGGCGTCTGGTAGGTCAGCATTTGAGCGCACCATTGGGTTGCCGTCCATACGCCGATAATGACAATTGCGCACACAACGGCGATCTGCCCGATCAGTAGCTTCGTAGGTGTCATCGGCTTGGCCCGCTGAACAACGCGACCTAGCATCGCGCGGCGCAGCCGGGACAGGAATGTTCCTCACATACGATTTGGGAGCAATGAACGACTTCCTACGTATCAGGTCGGTCAGCACGCGTGTTGCGCCTTCACGCGACACCATCCGCCACTCCATCCTTTCCATTCACCCTGAGGCCCGGCGCCGCCGACAGTTGCGTGACCGCTCCTCCGCAAAGTTATCTTCTGCGTTCAGGGAGCCACGGCGCCTGGGCTGGCTGATGAACACCGTCCGCTCGCGCATGTGGGGTCGAATTGATTTGTGCCCAAGTGGAGGCAGGCTCGTCTTCCAACAGTTGCCGCAGTTCCCCTGGCTCGAACGCCATCATCGGTGGGGAAGCGGGTTCATCCTCCAACAGTTGCCGCAGTTCCCCTGGCTCGAACGCCATCATTGGTGGGGAGGCAGGCTCGTCTTCCAACAGTTGCCGCAGTTCCCCTGGCTCGAATGCCATCATCGGTGGGGAGGCGGGTTTATTCTCCCCCAGCTGCCGCGGGTCCTCC
>NZ_RZSN01000390.1:0-1023 GCF_003997315.1 Mesorhizobium sp. M1A.F.Ca.IN.020.04.1.1 | reverse complement strand
ATCAAGGGCCTCAGCCTTGCACTCGGCGACAACAAGGTTTCGGGCGACCTCGCGCTCGACGAAGCGTTCGTGCCGGTGGGCACCGTGTCGCTCGATCTTCCTGACATAGGGCCACTGGCGGCGCTTGCGCTAGAAAAGGCGGAAGGCGACGTCCGCGGCGCGATCGCCTTCTCGAAGGCCGGCAACGCACCGAACGTCGCCGTCAAGGCAACGACGGCGGCGATCAGGCGCGGCGACCTCTCGGCCAAAAAAGTCGCCGTCGACGCCCAGATCGCCAATTACCTCGCAGCACCTGTCATCTCCGGCAAGATCCGCGCCGACAGCGTGACCTCCGGCGGCACTGCCGTTACCGGCATCGATGTCGACCTGAAGCGCGATGGCGACTGGACCGCCTTTTCCGGCGGCGCCACCGTGAAGAACATTCCGGCGAAAGCGGCCGGCCGGGTGAAAGTGGCGAACGGCACGACGACCGTCGAGCTCGCGTCGGGCCAAGCGACGGTGCAAGGCATCAAGGCGGCGATCGCGCAGGCCTCGACCGTGACCATCGCCAACGGCGCGACGACGCTCGACCGGCTGGTGCTCAATCTCGGCGGCGGCACGGCGACGGTGACGGGCAAGGTCACGCAGACGCTCGACATCAACGCCAATCTGGCCCGGGTGCCGGTCTCGCTCGCAAACAGTTTCTCGCCTGGCCTCGATGCGACAGGCTCGATCTCGGGCACGGTCAAGGTCTCCGGCGCGCCGGCCACTCCGACGGTCGCCTTCAATGTCGATGCTTCGGGCGTGCAGACTTCGCAGACGCGGGGCGCAGGCCTCGGCGGCATGAACGTATCCTCGTCGGGAACCTTTGCCGGCAGCAAGCTTGCCTTCGACGCCAACATCAGCGACGGCGCCGGCCTTGGTCTCAAGGGCGGCGGCACGGTGACGACGGCAGGCGGGCCGACCCTGGCGCTCGATTTCAAAGGCAAGGTGCCGTTTTCCTTCCTTGCCTCGAAACTCGCCGTGCAAGGCCTGGCGCTCAAC
>NZ_RZSN01000389.1:0-1024 GCF_003997315.1 Mesorhizobium sp. M1A.F.Ca.IN.020.04.1.1 | reverse complement strand
TCGAAAAGGAGTTGATGGGCGACTTCGACATTGCCGAGGAAAGCGAGCCGGTGGCGCAGCAGGCTGCCCAGGCTGCGCCGGCTTACTGGGCTGCCACTCTCAGCGACGACGAGCTCGCCGCTTCTCTCGAACGGGATTTCGTCTTTGACGATGCGGCGGATCACGCCCATTTTGCCACGCCCGCTGTTGCCACGCCCCCTGCGCCGGAGCCGGCAGCGGACACGGCATTTGACGATGATTTCGACAAGGCGGTCGCGCGTTCGTTGGAAGTCTCGCCCGTGCAGGACGACCTTTCCGTCGACCAGGAAATGGCGGCCTCGCTGGATGAGGGCTTCTGGATCGACGACCAGCCTGACACGGACGAGAGCGCCGCCGCGGCCGCCGAGCCTGCGGCTGTCGAGCCTGCTGTCCTTGAGCCTGCGGACGAGACGGCGTTCGACGCCGATTTCGACACTGCGGTCCAGATGTCGCTCGAGGACGAGTTGGCCTTCGATGACCGTGATATTGAGCCCGAAGGCGCCGACGTGCAGCCGATCGAGGCTCACGCCGCTGTCGACCAGCCGATCGCCGCTGAAGACTACGAGAGTGGGTCCGATCAGGCCGAATTCGTTCGGGCCGCAGTTGATCAGGCCCATTTCGATCAGGCCCAATCTGATCAGGCCCAATTTGAGCAGGCGACGGCTGATATCGCCATGGATATCGATCAGCCGCAGCACCTGATCCTGGAGCAGGAACTGTCGGTCGATGACGAGCCATCGCCGGCTCTCGAGGCGCCTGTTGAGGCCGAGCATTTCGCCGCCGATCCCGAGCCCGCCTTCGATCCCCAACCCGATCACGGAGCTGTAGCCGATCAGGTCTTCGAAGACGATTTCGAGCTCAGCTTCCGTGACGCGCTTGCCGAGGAGCCGGAAGGCCCGGCTGTCGATCCTGAACCGGTCGCCGGTCACGAGGCTGCGGCTGAAGAGGTCTTCGGAGACGATTTCGAACTCAATTTCGACAACGTGCCGTCTGGGGAATCGGAAGC
>NZ_RZSN01000388.1:0-1025 GCF_003997315.1 Mesorhizobium sp. M1A.F.Ca.IN.020.04.1.1 | reverse complement strand
ACCAGCGCATCCGCTCCGGCCAGTTCCAGAAGGTGACGGTGGCCGAGCCGCTGAACCTGCAGGGCTGGCAGCTTGTCGACGAGCTCAACCGCGCCATGGCCGGCGAGAAATGGTCGGGCTACATCTCGCCGCTGCATGTGGTGACTTCCGACAATGTCGAGTTCGACGGCGGCCCGGACAACCGTTTCGACCCGGGCAACGGCTACCGCGACCAATACAAGAAAATCTGGGGCAAATAGACGCCATCCAGAACGATCAGCGAGCGGTCGGCGATCATCCGCCGGCCGTTCGTTTTTTCCGACGCTTCAGGCCGTGTGTCGCACAACAACCTTGGGCGTCATGCCGACTACGACGCGGTCATCGAGCGCTCGCCGCCCGTTGAGCAGGTCGAGCACCAGCTCGGCGACGCGGATGCCGATCTCATGCGCGCCGACGTCGATCGTGGTGATCGAAGGCACCGACTGCTCGGCGAGATCATAGGCGCCGAAGCCGGCAATCGCCACGTCGTCCGGCACGCGGATGCCGCGTCGAACGCATTCCATCAGGGCGCCGAAGGCGGAGAGGTCGGACACGCACATCACCGCCTGTGTGTCCGGCCAGCGCGAGATCATCTCGACCATGGCGGTCGCGCCCTCGCGCATCGAGATCGGCGGCACGCCGGAGGCAATCACGCGCGAAGCGTCGAGGCCGCGGTCCTCCAGCGCCGCGACGAAGCCGCGTCGGCGGTCCAGACCACGGGTGTCCCGCGAGGTGTCGCCGCCGATAAAGCCCAGCCTCGAATAGCCGCGCTGAACGAAATGATCGACCATCAGCCGCCCGGCATCGGCATTGGAAAAGCCGACGACGTGGCCGATGGGGTCGGCCGGCAAATCCCAGGTCTCCACGACCGGAACGCCGGCATTGGCCAGCAACTTGCGGCAGCGCGACGTGTGCCGGCCGCCGGTCACGATGATCGCCTCCGGGCGACGCTGAAGCAATTGCCCGACCAGGCGTTCCTCCTCCTCGACATTATAGTCGGTGAAGCC
>NZ_RZSN01000387.1:0-1025 GCF_003997315.1 Mesorhizobium sp. M1A.F.Ca.IN.020.04.1.1 | reverse complement strand
CAGAAGGTGCGCTCGGCCTTGGTGCCCCGCCGATAGGCGAGGATCACCGGCAGCGTCACCTTGCCCTCGCGGAAATCGTCGCCGACATTCTTGCCGAGATCCTTGCTGGAGCCGCCATAGTCCAGCGCGTCGTCTATGAGCTGGAAGGCAAGGCCGAGATTCATGCCATAGGAGCGCAGCGCCGCCCGGTCGGTGCGGGAAGCGAGCGCGATCACCGGACCGACCTCGGCGGCGGCCGAGAACAGGGCGGCGGTCTTGGCCTTGATGACGGCGAAGTGCTCGTCCTCGGTGGTCTCCAGATTCTTGGCAGCCGCAAGCTGCATCACCTCGCCCTCGGCGATGATGGAGGCGGCGCTCGACAGGATGTCGAGAGCCTCCAGCGAGCCGACTTCGACCATCATGCGAAAAGCCTGGCCGAGCAGGAAGTCGCCGACCAGCACGCTCGCCTGGTTGCCCCAGATCATGCGCGCCGTCTTCTTGCCGCGGCGAAGCGCGCTCTCGTCGACGACGTCATCGTGGAGCAGCGTCGCGGTGTGCATGAATTCGACTGCGGTGGCGAGCTTGACGTGCCCCTCGCCCGCATAGCCGAACATCTGGGCGGCGGCGAGCGTCAGCATCGGCCGCAGCCGCTTGCCGCCGGACGAGATCAGGTGGTTGGCGACCTCCGGGATCATCTCGACGTCGGAGCCGGCCTTCGACAGGATCAGCTCGTTGACCCGTCCCATGTCGGCTGCCGTCAGGTCGATGAGATCCTGGATGGAAGCAGGTTCCCGCTTGCCTTCGATATTCAGAACGACACCCACCACGATCACTCCCGTCTCATTGACGCGCCCGACAACACCCTGGTCCCGGTGGGACTCTAGGTCGGCACAACCGCGCACGGCAAGAGGCGAATTGGCGCGGTTTGGCTGGCGCTGGGCTGCCCTGGCGTTTACATGAGCGCCGCAACCTGCGATTTTCATTCCATGATCGAGCTTGTCCGCACCAACGACGCCGTCCTCATCTCCTTCGTCGAATCGCTCATG
>NZ_RZSN01000386.1:0-1073 GCF_003997315.1 Mesorhizobium sp. M1A.F.Ca.IN.020.04.1.1 | reverse complement strand
ATCTATGACCGCGTCGGTGCCCGCCCCGTCGTGCTTGCCGGCGCGGTGCTGCTCGGGCTGGCGCTGGTGGTGGCGAGCCGAGCCAACTCGCTGCTGATCTTCCAGCTCAGCTACGGCGTGATCGTCGGGCTGGCGGCCAGCGCGTTCTTCGCGCCTATGATCGCGCTCACCACCGCCTGGTTCGACACCAACCGAAGCCTTGCCGTGTCGCTGGTTTCGGCCGGCATGGGAGTGGCGCCGATGACCATCTCGCCCTTCGCCCGCTGGCTGATCTCGGCCTATGACTGGCGGACCGCCATGTTCGACATCGGCGTCATGGCCTGGGTGCTCCTGCTGCCCGCCGTCTTCCTGGTACGCCAGCCGCCGGCGGCCGGCGCGGCGGCCGACGGCGGCATGCCGGCGCGTGCCGCCGACGACCCCGGCATGAGCGTCGGCCAGGCGCTGCGCTCGCCGCAGTTCCTGGTGCTGGGCATGACCTTCTTCGCCTGCTGCGCGGCGCATTCGGGGCCGATCTTCCACATGGTCAGCTATGCGATGGCCTGCGGCGTTGCGCCGATGGCTGCCGTCTCGATCTATAGCGTCGAGGGCCTTGCCGGCCTTGGCGGACGCCTGCTCTACGGCGTGCTCGGCGACCGGCTGGGGGTCAAGCCGGTGCTGATCACCGGCCTTGCCATCCAGGCCGCCGTGATCGCCGCCTATCTCGCGGTCGGCCGGCTCGAGCAGTTCTACGTGCTGGCCGTCATCTTCGGCGCCACCTACGGCGGCGTCATGCCGCTCTATGCGGTGCTGGCACGCGAATATTTCGGGCCGCGCATCATCGGCACGGTGTTCGGCGCCGCCACCATGCTCTCCAGCCTCGGCATGTCGTTCGGCCCGCTCGCCGGCGGCATGATCTACGACGCCTATGCCAGCTATTCCTGGCTGTTCATCGGCTCGGCGCTGGTCGGCCTGGGCGCCGCCGGCATCGCGATCGCCTTCCCGCCGCAGCCGAGCCGGCAGCGGCTGCAGATGGCATAGCGAGATGAATCTCCCTCCTCGAGGGGGAGATGTCGCCGAAGGCGACAGAGGGGGTC
>NZ_RZSN01000385.1:0-1093 GCF_003997315.1 Mesorhizobium sp. M1A.F.Ca.IN.020.04.1.1 | reverse complement strand
CCGCCTCGTCGTCCGGCAAACGTTCCGGCAGGTCAGCGCGATCGACGGCGACAATGCCGTCATCCGTGACGACGCTGGCAGCGCGATCGTCATGCCCGAGCAGCTGGCCGGTGATTTCCTCGCCCGGGCGCGCTGTGCGGACGTTGTGCTCATACGGGTTTTCGCCGCGCTGCTCGAGGTCGGAAAACGCCGCGCGAAGGGCCTCCCGGCGGTTCGGATCAATCGCGTCCTCGATGACGTGCTTCATCGTCGGGCTGGACGGGTCGTTCGTGGTCTCGATCGACGCCTCGATCATGCGCGGCCTGGTGATGACGGCAAAATCCACGTCGTGGCCGTATTCGCGACCCAACTCGGCAATGAACGCTTCCTGGGCGCGACCATTGCCCTCGCGGAAGGGATGCACATAATTGAGATCGGCCATGACCTGGCCGGCACGTTCGGCAAACTGCTCCGGCGTCGAAGCTCGCAGAACCTCCGGATCGCGGATCGGCTTCAATGCCTCGTCAAGCCCCATGTCGATGCGCGAACCCGGTAGGAAGGAAGTGTCGCCTTTGGAGAGGCCGCCGATCGGCTCCATGCGCTCGCCGTCGACGATCGGGCTCTGGTTGCGCGTATGTCCGGCCCATTCATAGACATCCTGAAAGATGTGGCCGTGAACCGCTTTCAGGTGCTCCTTGTCGAAGCGGCCTTGCGGACCATCGCCTTCGGCGATCTCCGCCATGCGAAACGCGGCGGCGCGATATTCTTCGGTGCGCAGCTCTGAATGCGACCGGATCCCGAACTTGTTGCGCAGCACGTCGGTACGATCGGGATCGTCCGACGTGTTGGGATAGAAGTACGATCCTTTCGGGGTATCGTCGGATGACATGGGCGCGCTCAATAAAAAAGCCGCCTGTTGATGACAGGCGGCTGATCGCCTCTATGAGGCAGAGTTTGCTAGGATCGCTGCGCCGGCCGCACGACGCGCGCGCGGTATTCGTCGCGGCTGATGTCGCCGGCGACATAGGCGGCCGTCGCCTCCTCGAGGAGGGGATCGTAGGTATAGCCCTGCCGGATATTGGCGGCGCGCGCCTGATCGGTCGCCTTCTTGCGC
>NZ_RZSN01000384.1:0-1099 GCF_003997315.1 Mesorhizobium sp. M1A.F.Ca.IN.020.04.1.1 | reverse complement strand
GCCTCTATATCGGCCAGGAGGCCGTCGTTACCGGCATGAAGATGGCGCTGATCGAGGGCGACCAGATGATCACCGCCTATCGCGACCATGGCCACATGCTGGCTATGGATCTGTCGCCGCGCGGCGTCATGGCCGAGCTCACCGGGCGCCGTGGCGGCCTGTCGAAAGGCAAGGGCGGCTCCATGCACATGTTCTCCAAGGAGAAGCATTTCTATGGCGGCCACGGCATCGTGGGCGCGCAGGTGTCGCTGGGCACAGGCCTGGCCTTCGCCAACCGCTACCGCGACAACAAGAATGTCTCGCTGACCTATTTCGGCGACGGCGCCGCCAACCAGGGCCAGGTCTATGAAAGCTTCAACATGGCCTCGCTGTGGAAGCTGCCGGTAATCTACATCATCGAGAACAATCGCTACGCCATGGGCACATCGGTGTCGCGCTCATCCGCCGAGACCGACTTCTCCAACCGCGGCGCTTCCTTCAAGATTCCCGGCATGCAGGTCGACGGCATGGACGTTCGCGCGGTCAAGGCAGCCGGCGACGTCGCCGCCGAATGGTGCCGCGCCGGCAACGGCCCGCTGATCCTCGAGATGCAGACCTATCGCTATCGCGGGCATTCGATGTCCGACCCGGCGAAGTATCGCTCCAAGGAAGAAGTGCAGAAGATGCGCTCGGAGCACGACCCGATCGAACAGGTCAAGGCGCGCCTGATCGATAAGAGGTGGGCGAGCGAAGACGATCTCAAGGCCATCGACAAGGAGGTCCGCGACATCGTCGCCGACGCCGCCGAATTTGCCCAGCACGACGCCGAGCCGGATCCGTCCGAGCTCTGGACCGACATCGTACTCTAAGGAGGGCACGGACATGCCGATCGAAATTCTCATGCCCGCTCTCTCGCCGACGATGGAAGAGGGCAATCTTTCCAAGTGGTTGAAGAACGAAGGCGACAAGGTCGTCGCCGGCGACGTCATCGCCGGCCGTTCAGCACTGGCCGGACCTGCGCCGCGATCCGGTTGCCGCCGACCGTGCCGCGCCAGATCGCGTCGCCCGGCCGCCAGTCGGAGGCGACCGTCAGCGGCTCGCTGCCATTGATCGACAGATC
>NZ_RZSN01000383.1:0-1129 GCF_003997315.1 Mesorhizobium sp. M1A.F.Ca.IN.020.04.1.1 | reverse complement strand
GGTCAGGCCGATCAGCGCCGCGTATTTCAGGAGATCGCGACGCTTGAGATAACCTTGAGCGTATTCGTCGACGGCGACGTTCCAGATGTCTCCGGACAGATTGCGGAGGGAGTCGATTTCGTTGCGCTTGGTCATTTTTGCCTCAGTGAAAATTGTGGTTTTGAAGGAAGGGTATGAAGGGAGCGAGTCAGATCGGCTGGCCGTCGAGCTCGATGCGGTCCACCGCTTGCGGATAGAAGGCGATCAGCCCCTTGATCTTCGGCATCTCGGCGATCGGGTCGCGATAGCTCCATGCGATGTCCTGGCGCAGCGAGCCGTCCCTGAGCACGCCGGACCAGTAGGAGGCGATGCCCTTGTACGGACATCGCGTCGTCGTCTCCGACGGCCTCAGGCGGTCGAGCCTGACATCCGACGGATTGAGATAGAAACGCGTCGGCAGATGCGTCTCGAACAGCAGCACAGGGCGGTGGCTGTCGGCAATCAGTTCGCCGTCGAACCATATCCGCACATGGCTCGCGCTCTGCAGCACGTCGATGCGGGCATAGGGATCACGTGCGTGGACGAAGACCTCTTCCTCCTCCTCGAACCACTGGTCGACAAGGTTCCAGGTGAAGGCGATGCGGCCGGCGAGCGGCGCAAGGTTCTCGTCGGGCGGTGCAGTGAATGACCAGGCGGCGTCGGCCGCCCGCCTGCCGCCCGTATCGATATCCCAATATTTCGTCTCGCCGCCGACCGCATGCTGCTGGCCGTGCTTCGACGGCTTCAGCACCGACTGGTCGACCGCCGAGAGCGGGAAGAAATAGATCGGCAGAAAATGGTTGGAGCGCAGCACCAGAACGTTGCGGCTGTCGGCGATGACGCGGCCGGCGAATTTGACGCGGACGCGCTTGGGGCTGTGCAGGACGTTGATCAGCTGCGGCGCGGTTGCCTCGCGCGAATGCAGTCTCGGAGCGGCGGTCATGACGGCTCTCCTCAGGACACGGCGCGCTGATTGGCGCGCTGCTCGGCGAAGCGGTTGGCGGGCCGGGCAAGCCCGAAGCGGTCGCGCAGCGTTCCGGGCGCGTATTCGGTGGGGAAGACGCCGCTGCGCTGCAATTCGGGCACGACCTGCTCGGCGAAGTTGATCCAG
>NZ_RZSN01000382.1:0-1137 GCF_003997315.1 Mesorhizobium sp. M1A.F.Ca.IN.020.04.1.1 | reverse complement strand
CGGTGCCGTCGGAAAGCGCGCCCGACAGCAGCACGCCGACGACGCTTGCGCCGAAGCTCAGCGCCGCCGAGCGGAACAGCGGGTCTACCGCCGGCCGCGCGAGGTTTTCGCGCGGGCCGCGGCGCAGGCTGACATTAACATTCTCTAAGGCTTATCTATAAAGACCTCGCTGCTACGCTCTTCGTCTCTTAGAAAGCGCGCTCCATAGGTCCATCTCATCGGTGATGCCGTCATCAAAAGCTTGCAGGACTTCCTTAGCCAGATAGTCCCGCTGTTCCCGGTCTTTCCTTGCTAGGCGTCGCTCGTGGCACAACCGGTTAAACACCCGCTGGAGCGTTTCCAGATCAGCAGGCCCGTAGACGCGACTGCTACGCGACAACGACATAAGCGCCCCTTCAGCGCGGCATCTGCCACTATCTCACAGAACCCGCCTGACTAAAAAGCCCGAGGCTGACGTTCGTGGGCTGCGGCGGGCGTTTATTAGTTACGCCTAAAGTTCTGATGTCAGTCCTCAAAAGTTATGCATAATCCAGACTGCCCCGCTGCCCAAATGGGGCAAAGGCCCGGCCCGTCTACCCCAGGTCACCCAAACCCGCAGGCCGGGCCCCTCCATATCTAGGCTGCATCGTGCCGCGCTGCCTTTTCCAGCAGCCGCGATAGATGCAGTTCGTGAAGCTCCTGCATGCTTTCGAGCAATTCGAGGAATTCGATCGCCTTGGCGGTGGGCAGTTCGAGCCGCTCCAGTTCGGCTATGCGCCCCCGCTGCTGGGCGATGTGTCGTCTGCCCAGTCTGACATGCCCGCGCACCATTTCAATGTCATCGGCAAGTGCCATTTGTCGCTCGGAAGAATCGGAGGACGAACCGCGCCGTCGAATCTACCGCTTTGGTGTCGCCAGTCCCGCCCCTTCAGACGCTGCTAAACAAACCCGACTTGTGCCCGGGAAAATCGGACTTCAGTCGCAAATTTCATTAGTTGCGAGTCCGCTCATATGGATGCAGGATCAATGTTCCCCACCTTCAAGCGGTGGGGTGGCCCGACCCGCGATATCCTGTGTCACCTAGGTTAAGCGGGCCGGGCCGCAGAGGTTCCTGCTGGGGTGCCCGATGCGTTCTCAGCCAAACAGTATCTCGAACCC
>NZ_RZSN01000381.1:0-1160 GCF_003997315.1 Mesorhizobium sp. M1A.F.Ca.IN.020.04.1.1 | reverse complement strand
TGCCTGCGGGCATGACGGGCACACCTCGATCCTGCTCGCCGCCGCCAGGCATCTCGCCGAGACGCGAGACTTCTCGGGCACGGTTCGGCTGATCTTCCAGCCCGCCGAGGAAGGCGGCGCCGGCGCCAAGGCGATGATCGCCGACGGGCTGTTCGAACGCTTTCCCATCGACGCCGTCTTCGGGCTGCACAATTGGCCGGGCGTGCCAGCCGGGCAGTTCGCTTTCCTCAGCGGCCCTGCCATGGCCTCGGTCGACCTCGCCATCATCAAGATCGTCGGCAAGGGCGGCCATGGCGCGCGCCCGAGCCATGCCGTAGATCCGATCGTCGCCGCCGCCTCGCTTGTCATGGCGCTGCAGACGATCGTCTCGCGCAATGTCGACCCGCTGGAAACGGCGGTCGTCACCGTCGGCACCATCCATGGTGGCATCGCCGCCAATGTCATTCCCGACAGCGTCGAATTGAAGGTCACCGTCAGGACGTTCAGCGAGGCTGTCCGCGAGCAGATAAGGACCCGCATCATCGCGCTGGCCGAGACCCACGCCAAGAGCTATGGCGCGACCGCCGAGGTGGCCTATCCACGCGGCTATCCGGCGCTCATCAATCACCGTCAGGAAACCGAGTTCGCAAGGCAGGTCGCGCTTCGCCATTTCGGCGCCGAGCGGATCCAGTCGGACTTCCGCCTGATCACCGCCAGCGAGGATTTCGCCTTCATGCTCGAAGTGCGGCCGGGCAGCTATCTCTTTGTGGGCAATGGCGACAGCGCCGACCTGCACAGTCCCAGCTACGACTTCAACGACGACATCCTGCCCGATGCCGCCCGCTATTGGGTGGCGCTGGTGCAGGATTATCTCGCCGCGAACGAGGCTCCGCGGACCAACGAGCCGGCAACGGGGCCCACGCCATGACAGACAGCTTTCTCTACACCACGCCGATCGATCCGCGCGCGGCCCCGCTCATCGAAGCGCTGACCTGGGAGTACACGACCCGCTACGGCGACTATTTCGGCGAGCCGGGCGAGGAGATGCGCCGCTATCCGGCCGAGTTGTTCGCGCCGCCGCACGGAAACTTCCTGCTCCTGACGCGCGACGGCAACGCGATCGCCGGCGGTGCTTTCAAGCTGTATGACGAACGCACCGCCGAGCTGAAGCGGGTATGGAC
>NZ_RZSN01000037.1:0-39334 GCF_003997315.1 Mesorhizobium sp. M1A.F.Ca.IN.020.04.1.1 | reverse complement strand
CTGCGCGGCCAGCCGGTTACCGCCGCGCTCGCCGATGCGGTGCTGTCCGCGCCGATCGACGAACTGTCGCCAATCGCCGATGTGCGCGGCAGCGCCGAATACCGGGAGCATGCGGCGCGCGAGATCGTTGTCCGCGCAGTGTGCGCTGCGACCAGCCTTGGCGAAGGCAAGGTGGCCGCATGACAATGGAGCGCACCGATATTGCCTTCGAGGTCAACGACGCGGCTGTCAGCGTGTCGGTGCCGCCGGTGCGGCGGCTCTCGCAGGTTCTGCGCGACGAGTTGCGGCTGACCGGCACCAAGGTCGGCTGCGACGCCGGCGATTGCGGCGCCTGCACCGTGCTGGTCGACGGCAATCCCGTCTGCGCCTGCCTTGTGCCGACGGCCTCGGTCTCCGGTGCGTCCGTCATCACGGTCGAGGGCCTCGCCAACGGCAGGTTGTCGGCCTTGCAGGCCTCATTTCTCGAACACGGCGCCGCGCAATGCGGCATCTGCACGCCGGGGCTGCTGGTGGCGGCTACCGCGCTGCTGGAGCGCAACCCAACGCCGAGTGAGGCCGAGACGCAGGATGCGCTGGGCGGCGTGCTCTGCCGCTGCACGGGGTACCGGAAAATCGTCGCGGCGGTGATGCATGCCTCGCAGCATATGGACGGTTTCGACCGTCGCCTGCCGGAGGTCGGCCGCGCCGTCGGCGCCTCGCCGATCCGGCTCGACGGCGTGCCGAAGGTTACCGGCGACGAAAAATTCGGCGGCGATTCCTTCCCGCACGACGCGCTGTCGGTGCTGGTCGTCCGCTCGCCCTACTATCACGCCGGTTTCAGCTTCGGAGATCTCGACGCCTGGGCCAAAGCGCATCCCGGCATTGCCGGCGTCTTCACCGCCGCCGACATTCCGGGCAAGAACTGCTTCGGGGTCATCGGCCCCTTTGCTGATCAGCCGGCCCTTGCCGAAGGTTTCGCGCGCCTGCGCGGCGAGGCGGTGGCGCTGGTGGCGGGCGAGCGCGAAGCCATCCCCGACCTCGACCTGACGGATTTTCCGATCGCCTGGACGGAACTGCCGCATGTGCTGCAGCCCCGCGAGGCGAAAACCGATGGCGCGGCGCTGATCCACCGGCATCGGCCGGCGAACCTGCTCACTTCCGGCTATGTCGAGCGTGGCGATCCCGACGGTGCCCTTGCCGCCGCGGCTGTCACCGTCTCCGGCGCCATCGAGACTTCGTTCGTCGAGCATGCCTATATCGAGCCTGAGGCGGGCTTCGCTTACATGGATGGCGACACGCTCGTCATCGTCGCCTGCACCCAGGCGCCCTACATGGATCGCGACGACACGGCCAAGGTGCTCGGCCTCCCGGTCGAAAAGGTGCGCATCGTGCCGACCGCCACCGGCGGCGGCTTCGGCTCGAAGCTCGATGTCTCGCTGCAGCCTCTGATCGGCCTTGTGGCGATGAAGACCGGCAGGCCGGCGGCACTCGCCTACACGCGCAACGAATCCATGATGTCGACCACCAAGCGCCATCCGGCCGAGATGGAGGCGACCATCGGTGCGGATTCCGAGGGCCGCGTCACCGGCATGATCTTTGAGGGCGACTTCAACACCGGCGCCTATGCAAGCTGGGGCCCGACGGTCGCCAACCGCGTGCCGGTGCACGCCTCCGGCCCCTATCTGACGCCGCACTACCGGGCGACGGGCAGGGCCATCCACACCAACGGCCCGATCGCCGGCGCCTTCCGCGGCTTCGGCGTGCCGCAAGCGACCATCATGCAGGAAACCCTCTACGACGAGCTCGCCGGCAAGCTTGGCATGGATCGGCTCGATTTCCGGTTGAAGAACTGCCTTCGGAACGGGTGCGAAACGGTCACTGGCCAGCGCCTGGAATCGGGTGTGGGCATCGGTGAATGCCTGGAGTTGCTTCAGCCGCATTGGGCGCGCGCGCTTGGCGAGGCGGAAGCCTTCAACGCCGTCAACACCGCAAGCAAGCGCGGCGTCGGTGTCGCCTCTTGCTGGTATGGCTGCGGCAACACCTCGCTGCCCAATCCTTCGACGATCAAGGTCGGCATCTCTGCCTCCGGAGATGTCGTGCTGCACCAGGGCGCCGTCGACATCGGCCAAGGCTCGAACACGGTCATCAGCCAGATCTGTGCCGATGCGCTCGGCCTGCCGCTGGACAAGTTCAGGCTGAAGAGCGCCGACACCGCCATCACGCCCGACGCCGGCAAGACATCCGCCTCGCGCCAGACTTTTGTCACCGGCAAGGCGGCGGAGAAGGCGGGCCGCGCGCTGCGCGAAAAGATCCTGCGTTTCGCCAATGTGTCCGATCAAGCAACGATCGCGCTCGACGGCGCAAGCATCTCCATCCGCGAGGGGGATGCGACGCGACGCATCGATCTGCGTACACTGAAGATCGATGCCGATGGCTTGGTGTTCGTCGCGGAAGAGACCTACGATCCGCCCACGCTGCCGCTCGACGCCAAGGGCCAGGGCAAGCCCTACGCCGTCTATGGTTATGGCGCCCAGATCGCCGAGCTTGAGGTCGATCTCAAGCTGGGCACGGTGAAGCTGCTCAAGATCACCGCCGCGCATGATGTCGGCAAGGCCATCAACCCGGTACTGGTCGAGGGGCAGATCGAGGGCGGCATCGCGCAAGGCATCGGCATGGCGCTGATGGAGGAATATATCCCCGGCCGCACCGAGAACCTGCACGACTACCTCATCCCGACCATCGGCGACGTGCCGCCGATCGAGCACATATTGGTGGAAGTTCCGGACCCGGAAGGACCTTTCGGCGCCAAGGGTTTGGGGGAACATGTGCTGATCCCGACCGCGCCGGCGATCCTCAACGCCATCCGACATGCCACCGGCGTGCTGGTCACCAAAGTGCCGGCGACGCCGAGCCGCATCCTGGCGGCGATCCGCGAAAAGGAGGCGCGCCGATGAGCGAGCTTGCCGAACGTTTCGAAACCCACGATCCCGG
Source organism: Mesorhizobium sp. M1A.F.Ca.IN.020.04.1.1 (assembly GCF_003997315.1). Taxonomy (NCBI): domain Bacteria; kingdom Pseudomonadati; phylum Pseudomonadota; class Alphaproteobacteria; order Hyphomicrobiales; family Phyllobacteriaceae; genus Mesorhizobium; species Mesorhizobium sp. M1A.F.Ca.IN.020.04.1.1. The sequence continues at coordinate 36,364 of NZ_RZSN01000037.1, read as the reverse complement.
TGAGAAGCAGGTGGCGGAGAAGATCCGCTGCGATGCCTGTCCGGTGATGTGCTACATCGCCGACGGCCGCACCGGCGCCTGCGACCGCTACGGCAATGTCGGCGGGCGCATCGTGCGCATGGATCCGCTGACCATCCTCGACCACGCGGCCGAGACCGGCGGCGCGGTCGTGCCATTCGTCGCCGAGGGCGAGGAGTGGGGTGGCGAGCTGGTCAACACCGGCCGCCGCTTCGTCACCGCGATCGGGGCCGGCACCACCTACCCGGATTACAAGCCCGCACCTTTCATCGTCAGCCAGGAGGTCGAGGGCGTCGATCTCGTCACCGTCGTCACCGAGGGCATCTTCTCCTATTGCGGCGTCAAGGTGAAGATCGATACGGACCGCCACATCGGCGACGAGACGGCGACCGTGCGCTCGGAAGGCGAGGCGATCGGCCACGTCACCACTGGCGAATATGGCTCGCAGATGCTGTCGCTTGGCGGTGTGCATCACTTGACCGGCGGCTCCAAGGCTGAAGGCCGCGCGACTTGCGACGCGCTTCTCAACCTCTGCAACAGGAAGCCGGTCGAGCTCACCATCGACGGCGGTGCGACGGTCATTGTCGAGGCTGGCAAGGCGCCGGTCATCGACGGCAAGATCGAGCATCGCATGCGCGTCGGCTGCGGTTCGGCCACCATCGGCATGTTCGCCACGCAATGGCGCGGGCTCGTCGACGAGGTTGTGGTGGTTGACGACCATATCACCGGGGTCGTGTCGGAACATCAGGCCGGCAAGGTACTGGGCTGGGAGGATACCGGGATAAAGATCATCGGCCGCCGCTCGACGCCCGGCCGCTACTTCAAGGTTTCGGAGCCCGGTCTCGGCTGGGGCGGCACGACGATCTCCGATCCGCTGTCGATCCTGGGCGATTGGAACGCCAAGAAGGGTGCTCGCCCCGGCCTGTCGCTGCTGATGGTCTCGACCACGGGCGAACAGTTCGCTTATTACGAACTGGACGATCAGTTGAAACCGGTCGAGAAACCGTTCCCGGAGCGGCTGCAGAAATCCGTCGGCCTGATCGAGGACAATTGCGAGCCGGCCCTGTGCACCGTGCTCTTCATCGGCGGCGCGGGCGGCTCGCTGCGCGCCGGCGTCACCGAAAACCCGGTCAATCTCACCCGCTCGGTTCAGGGCCTGAAGACCTATGTCACGGTCGGCGGCGCGCCGGTCTATGTCTGGCCGGGCGGCGGCATCACCCTGATGGTCGATGTCACCCGCGTGCCGGAAGGCGCATTCGGCTATGTGCCGACGCCGGCGCTGGTCGCGCCGATCGAATTCACCATGCGCCGCGACGACTACGTCCGGCTCGGCGGTTACGAGGACGAGATCCGCAGCGTCGAGGACATTCTTGCCAAAGGCGGCGAGTACCTTAATCCGCGCAGCAATGCCGGCGCGCCGGCCGGCAATCCCTGGCCGCCGTTGGCGCAATTGTGCCGCATCCCGGCCAATGGGGCCGACTGATGAACGGTCCGCAGGCGCATTGGCTCGCCGACGGCAGGCGGCTTCATCTCAATCACGGGCCGATCGACCTCATTATCGAGGCCTTTGGCGATGCAGCTGAACGCCGCGCCGGCTGCGCGCAGGCCGTCGCGCGCTTCCAGACAATCCTGACCGAACTGGTCGAGGAGCTTCCCGAATTGCGCCGTCCGGCGTCTTTGACGCCGCGCGTTTTTGCAGGTCCGACCGCGCGGCGGATGGAGGCCGCGGTCGCACCGCTCGCGGAAAGCTTCATCACGCCGATGGCCACCGTTGCGGGTTCGGTAGCCGACGAAGTTCTGGCCGCGCTTCTCGCCGGACGCCGGCTCGAGCGCGCCTACGTCAACAATGGCGGCGACAGCGCCATTCATCTCGGCAAGGGCGGCACGATAACGCTGGCGATCGCCGGCACCGGGCACGGCATGGCCGACCGCATCACGATCCGCGCCGAAGACGGCGTGCGCGGCGTCGCCACCAGTGGCTGGCGCGGCCGCTCCTTTTCGCTGGGCATCGCCGACGCGGTCACCGTGCTGGCGCGGACCGGCGCCGAGGCGGATGCCGCGGCGACGCTGATTGCCAACGCGGTCGACCTGCCTGGGCATCCGGCGGTTCATCGCGTGCCGGCGCGGGATCTTTCGCCCGACAGCGATCTCGGCGAACGGCTGGTGACGCAGGGCGTCGGCGGGCTAGCGCCCGGCGAGGTGGCCCGGGCGCTGGATAACGGCCTTGCCGTCGCCGAAAATTTTCGCAGGCGCGGCCTGATCGCCGCGTCGGCGCTGTTCCTTGCCGGCCAAACCCGCATCAGTGGCTCCGTAGCGCTCGCTGCGCCCAACAAGCATAAAGCGAAGGAAACTGCCCATGCCTGAATTCCCGATCCGCAAGGTCGCGGTGCTGACCGAAGAGATCTTCCACGACGGCGGCCCAGCGGCGAAGGAGCCGCGCCTGCGCGCCGCGGCTCTCGCCGTGGTCAAGAACCCGTTTGCCGGTCGCTATGTCGAGGACCTGCAGGGCGCGATGGAGGACCTGAAGCCGCTCGGGCTGTTGCTTTCCGACAGGCTGATCGCCGCGCTTGGCGGCGATGTGAAAAAGATCGACGGTTACGGCAAGGGCGCCATCGTCGGCAGTGCCGGCGAACTGGAGCACGGCGCGCTCTGGCACGTGCCCGGCGGCTACGCCATGCGCGAGCGGCTCGGCGACGCCAAGGCGATCGTGCCGTCGGCGAAGAAGGTCGGCGCCTTCGGCGCACGGCTCGATGTTCCGCTCGGCCACATCAACGCTGCCTATGTGCGCAGCCATTTCGACGCGATGGAAGTCGGCATCAGCGACGGCCCGCGTCCCGACGAGATCTTGTTCTGCCTCGCCATGACCTGCGGCCCGCGCGTCCACAACCGCATGGGCGGCCTTGCGGCCGGAGACATCAAGGCTTGGGACGGCTTGAGATGAGCGGCGAGGACAATCTGCTGCGGCTGGTCGAGGCCGAAGAGCTGGACGAGAACAACTACCATCTGCAGGACCAGGTCGGCTTCATCCTGCGCAAGGCGCATCAGCGCCATGTGGCGATCTTCGCCTCCCACATTAGCGATCTGACGCCGCCGCAATTCGCCGCTCTCGCCAAGCTCTACGACATCGGCGAGACCTCGCAGAACCAGCTCGGCACGCTGATCGCCATGGATGCCGCGACCGTAAAGGGCGTCATCGACCGGCTGAAGGCGCGCGGGCTGGTCGAGCTTTCCAAGCACGAGGTGGACAAGAGGCGGCTGCTGGTCAATCTGACGGCTGAAGGCCGCGAGGCGATCGAGCGGCTGATCCCGCTTGCGCGCACCATCACCGAGGAAACGCTGGCGCCGCTCACGGCCAAGGAGGCCGCGACCTTCTTGCGGCTGCTGGCGAAGCTGGCCTGATCAAACCTCCGGATCGACCCCGAACATCTCCTTGACCTGCTTAGGCGTATAATAGCCGAGCCGGACATCCTCGGCGATCTGTTTCGGATCGCGCTCGCGCGGATCGCCATAGCCGCCGCCGCCGGGCGTGCCGACACGCACGCGGTCGCCGGCCTTGAGCGCGATATCCTGCTCTTTCGACAGATGCGGCGGCACATGCGCTTCGCCGCCCCGGAACACGATCACGCTGTTCGGCGCGCCGTCCCTGCCGCCAAGCGCGCCCTGCGGCCCGAAACGGCCATGGTCCATGACGAAGGACGCGCGGGCTTCACCGCGCAATATCTCGACCTCGTAGGCGAGCCCGAAGCCGCCGCGATGTTTGCCGGCGCCCCCGGAGCCTTCGCGCAGCGCGTAATGGCGGTAGAGCACCGGGAACGCCTGCTCCATGATCTCGACCGGCGGCGATTTCGAAATGCCGATGGTCGAGCAGCCATTGCTCAAGCCGTCATGACCCGCATTGCCGCCATAGCCGCCGCCCGAAATCTGGTACATGACATAGTCGCGGCCGCGCGTCGGGTCGTTGCCGCCGAGCGCGAAATTGCCGCTGGAACCGGCGGGCGCTGCCGTGACCTTCTCCGGCAAGGCTTGCACCATCGCCGCGAACACGGCCTCGGCGATGCGCTGCGAAACCTCCGCCGCGCAACCCGAGACCGGCCGCGGATATTTGGCGTCGAGGAAGGTACCTTCCGGCCGCTTGACATTGAGCGGCTCGAACGCGCCGGCGCTGATCGGCACTTCGGGGAAGATGTGGCGCATGGCGAGATAGACCGACGACAGCGTCGTCGCCAGCACGCTGTTCATCGGGCCCGCGCAGGGCTTTGACGAGCCGGCGAAATCGAAGGTCAGGCTGTCGCCCTTCTTCTCGACGGCGAGATTGATGGTCAGCGGCTCGTTCACCACGCCGTCGGAATCGACAAAAGCCTGCGAGCGGTAGACGCCGTCCGGGATAACGGCGATCGAGGCGCGCATCTGCTCGGCGGCGCGGCGGCGCAATTCGGCGATCGCCTCGACGACGGTTTCGTCGCCGTAACGATCGAGGATTTCATTGAGCCTGTCCTGGCCGATCAGCAGCGCCGCAGCCTGGGCGCGGATGTCGCCGATGCGCTGGTCGGCGACGCGAATGTTGGAGCAGATGATAGCGTAGATCTCGGGATCGAGCACGCCCCTCTTGAACAGCTTCACCGGTGGCAGCCGCAGACCTTCCTGCTCGACGGCGGTGGCCGAGGCCGAGAAGCCGCCAGGCACCGCGCCGCCGATATCCGGCCAATGGCCGGTGTTGGACAGCCAGCAGAAGATCTTGCCGTCGCGGTAGACCGGCATGACGAAGCGAACGTCCATCAGATGCGTGCCGCCGAGATAGGGGTCGTTGACGATGTAGATGTCGCCGGGCTCGGGGGCCAGGCAGCGCCCGTCGGCGATCATCTCGATCACCGTCTTGGTCGAATACTGCATGACGCCGACGAATACCGGCAGGCCCTGGCTGCCTTGCGCGATGAGCGAGCCGTCGGCGGCGGAATAGATGCCGTCGGAGCGGTCATTGGCCTCGGCGATCACCGGCGAGAAAGCGGCGCGGGAAAACGTCAAATCCATCTCGTCGCAAACTTGCTGCAAGGCGGCCTGCAGCACCGAAAGCGTGATCGTGTCGAGCTTTGCCCCTTCGACTGCCATTGTCAGGCCTCGCCGATGTCGATGATAATGTTGCCGTCGTCGTCCGAACGCGCATGATCGCCGGGCTCAAGCACGGTGGTGGCGTCCATCTGCTCGAGGATCGCCGGCCCCTCGATTGTTGCGTCGAGCGGCAGCCTCTCGCGCGCATAGACCGGCGTGTCGTGCCAGCGCCCGCTGTACCAGACCGGCCGGATCTCGCGCCGCGCCTCCTCGAGCGTCGCCGCGCGTCCTGCCGGGTCGATCAGCTGAGACAGGTCGATCTGCGGCCGCACACCCGTCACCGAGGTGTTGAGGTTGACGAGATTGGCGCGGATCTCCGGCAGTTCGACCTTGAAACGCGCGAAATAGGCTTTTTCGAACAGCTGCTGCAGCGTCGCCCGTGAAACCGAGGATGACGGCAGCGGCACGTTGATGATGTGCGTCTGGCCGACGAATTGCATGTCGGCGGAGTGGGTGACGCGGATTGCATCGGGCTTCACTGCTTCCTTGCCGATCAGCGACTCGCCTTCGTTTCGGTGCCGTTCCAACAACTCGCGAAGCTTTGCTTCGTCGAGGCTCGCTACCGGCTGGTTGACCGTATTGACGAAGTCGTGCCTGAGGTCGGCGACGACGCAGCCGAGCGCGTTGGTGATACCCGGGCGTGCCGGCACCACCACTTTCGGCAGGCCGAGTTCGCGGGCCAGCGCCGTCGCGTGCAGCGGCCCGGCGCCGCCGAAGGCGAACAGCGCGAAATCGCGCGGGTCGTGGCCGCGCGACACCGAAACCATGCGGATGGCGCCCGCTATCTTCATGTTGCCGAGCCTCAAGATGGCACCGGCCGCCTCGACGCCGGAAAGGCCCGTGTGCCTGCCGATTCTGTCCTCGAAGATTGCGGTGACGCGCTCGACAGTGACCGGATTGTCGACCGCAAGCAGCTTCTTCGGCGCCAGCCGCCCGAGCACCAGATTGGCATCCGTGATGGTGGGTTCCGTGCCGCCGCGCCCGTAGCAGATCGGGCCGGGATTGGCACCGGCGCTTTCCGGGCCGATCTGGATCAGGCCGGCGGCGTCGACGCGCGCGATCGAGCCGCCGCCGGCGCCGACGGTGTGCACCGCCACCATCGGCACATGGATCGGCATCGCATATTCGATCTCGATCTCGTTCGAGACCGCGGGCTCGGCGTTGCGGATCAGCGCCACGTCGGTCGAGGTGCCGCCCATATCGTAGGTCACCAGGTTGGCGAAGCCGGCGCGCTTTCCCGTGTAAGCGGCGGCGATGACGCCGGAAGCCGGACCGGACATGACGGTCTTTGCCGATTCCTGCGTGACGAAGCGGGCCGAGATCATGCCGCCATTGCCGTTCATGATCAGGAAGTCGCGCGCATAGCCTTTCGCCGCGAGCTCCTTGCGCAGCCGTTCGACATAGCGCTCCAGGATCGGCTGCACCGAGGCGTTGACCGCCGCCGTCACGCCGCGTTCGAATTCGCGCGCCTCCGAAAGCAGCGCATGGCCGGTCGTGATGTGGCCGTTCGGCCAGAGCTCCGCCGCGATCTCGGCCGCGCGCCGCTCGTGCGAGGGGTTGGCGTAGGAATGCAGGAAATGGATGACGAGCGACTCGCAGCCGGCGTCGAGCAGCTTTTTCACGGCTTCGCGCATTTCGGCCGCGTCGAGCGGCAGGCGAACCGCGCCGGACGCCTCGACGCGCTCCGAAACTTCAAGCCGCAGATCGCGCGGAATGACCGGCACGAAGGTGCCCGTCATGCCATAGGCTTGCGGCCGCGTGCGCCGTCCAAGCTCGATCACGTCGCGGAAGCCGCGCGTCGTGATCATGCCGGTCCTGGCCAGCCGGCGCTCCAGCACGGCGTTTGTGGTGGTCGTCGTGCCGTGCACGATGAGGTCGATGCCCTCGACCGGAAAGCCGGTCGCGCCAAGTGCGGCGACCACGCCAAAGGCCTGATTTTCTACCGTCGTCGGGGTCTTGGCGATGTGCACCTTGCCGCCGGCCTTGCCGTCGATCAGGAGCAGATCGGTGAAGGTTCCCCCGACATCGATGCCGGCAACCACGCTTCCCGCCGACGCCGAAAATTTCTCATTCATTGCCGAAACCCGAAATGCCAGGACTACGGATATGCCTCGGTTTGGAAAGCCGTTTTACGCTGCCATCTTGACCTGAAGATCATTTGTATACTAATAAATTCCGGACACAAGAGCTTACCGCTTGGCAGTGTGCAGAGAGCACGTCGGAACCTGACCGTTCGGGCGCGCACGAGAAAGTTTGGCGCCAGCGCCTCGCGTCCGCGCCGGAAAGTTGGGTTTGATGAACACGACATCCGCGTTGAACCTCGCCGGCGCAAAGCCGCTGCAGTTCCCGATCCCGGCCAATGTCTATGCCGAGACCGTGGTGTCGGTGAAGCATTACACCGACCGCCTGTTCTCGTTTCGCATCACCCGCCCACAGTCGCTGCGCTTCCGCTCCGGCGAGTTCGTCATGATCGGGCTGCCCAATGCCGAGAAGCCGATCTTCCGCGCCTATTCCGTTGCCAGCCCCGCCTGGGACGACGAGCTCGAATTCTTCTCGATCAAGGTCCCGGACGGTCCTCTGACCTCCGAGTTGCAGAAGATTGAGGTCGGCGACACCGTCATCATGCGCCAGAAGTCGACCGGCACGCTGGTGCTCGACGCGCTGACGCCTGCAAAGCGCGTGTTCATGATCTCGACCGGCACCGGCATCGCGCCTTTCGCCAGCCTGCTGCGCGACCCCGACACCTATGAGAAGTTCGATCAGGTGATCCTCACCCACACCTGCCGCGACAACGCCGAGCTCACCTACGGCCAGGAACTGGTGGCTGCGCTCGAGACCGATCCGCTGATCGGCGAGCTGACCGGCGGGCGTGTCACGCTCTACAATTCGACGACCCGCGAGGAGTCGGCGCGCATGGGCCGGATCACGGCTCTGATCGGCTCGGGCAAGTTTTACTCCGACCTCGGCATCGACAAACTCAATCCGGAGACCGATCGCATCATGATCTGCGGCTCGATGCACATGCTGAAGGACGTCAAGGAGCTCGCCGAAAGCCTCGGCTTCCAGGAGGGCTCGCTCAGCCATCCCGCCAGCTTCGTCGTCGAGCGCGCCTTCGTCGGCTGAGGCATCTCCCAGTGTTTTGACCATGCGGTCAAAAACCTACTGCTTTTGCCGCCTTTTTCCGCTATGAGCCACTGAAGGACTCGTGAAGGACAACTTCGCGGGCTATCTTCAGTGCACGTCGCTGAATGAAAGGGCAGGAGATGAGCAGCACCATCCGCGAGGCCGGCGCAGGCGCGTCCAAGATCATGCCGCTGCCGGCGCGTGCCGCCGCCAACACGCCGATGCCGCTGGAGCACGGCATTGCCCGCAATCCTGGCATGAAGCTGGACCTCGGCTTCCTCGAATCCGTGCGCAGCGTCAACCGCTCGGCGCTGGAGCGCCGCGTCGCCACCCTCACCAAGCGGCGCTCGATCAAGGCCGACAACCAGGCCGCCTGGCTGCTGCGCGCGATTGCCTGCATGGACCTGACCACGCTGAATTCCAACGACACCGACGAGCGTGTGCGCCGGCTCTGCGCCAAAGCGATCAATCCGCTGCGCCGGGATATCGTCGAGGGCCTCGGCATCGCCGACGAAACGATCCGCCCCGCGGCGGTTTGTGTTTACCATCCCTTCGTGGCCACGGCCGTGGATGCGGTGCGTGGCACAGGCATCCATGTCGCGGCCGTCTCCACAGCGTTCCCGCACGGCCTTGCGCCGCTCTCGACCCGCCTGCAGGAGATCGAGGCCTCGGTGAAGGACGGGGCCGACGAGATCGACGTCGTCATCCCGCGCGGGCTGGTTTACGGCGCCAAATGGCGCGAACTGTTCAACGAGATCGTCGCCATGCGCGGCGCCTGCGGCGACGCCCATCTCAAGGTCATCCTAGGCACGGGCGATCTCGCCACGCTGCGCAACGTCATGCTGGCCTCGATGGTGGCGATGATGGCGGGCGCCGATTTCATAAAAACCTCGACCGGCAAGGAAAGCGTCAACGCCACGCTTCCCGTCGGCCTCGCCATGGTGCGCGCCATCCGCGCCTATTTCGAGGAGACCGGCTATCTGATCGGCTTCAAGCCGGCGGGCGGCATTTCCACCGCGAAGGTCTCGCTCGACTGGCTGGTGCTGATGAAGGAAGAGCTTGGCCGGCCCTGGCTCGAGCCGCAGCTGTTCCGCTTCGGCGCCTCCAGCCTGCTCACCGACATCGAGCGCCAGCTCGAACATCATTTGACCGGCCACTATTCGGCCAACCATCGCCACGCGATGGCGTGAGCCACCCCCCTCCCCCTTGCGGGGAGGGTCGCCGCGAAGCGGCGGGGTGGGGGTCGAAAAACAAATCTGCCTGATCCATGCACCAAACCATTAGCCATTTACCCCCACCACGATCGGCTTCGCCGATCGACCCTCCCCACACGGGGGAGGGTAAAGGAGCGATCCCATGAACATCCTAGAACGTTATCGCGCCATGGAGTACGGCCCGGCGCCGGAAGCCCGCAACGAGGCCGACGCCTGGCTCGCCGGCCGCGATTTTTCCAGGGCGCTGTTCATCGACGGCGCCTGGAAGGCGGCGGCAAGCGGCAAGACTTTCGATACCAGCGAGCCGTCCTCCGGCAAGCTGCTGGCGAAGATCTCGGATGCCGGTGCCGGCGACATCGACGCCGCGGTTGCGGCGGCCGCAAAGGCGCTGCCGAAATGGTCGGCATCCTCGGGCTACGCCAGAGCCAAAGTGCTCTATGCCATCGGCCGCGCCATGCAGCGCCATCAGCGCCTGTTCGCGGTGTTGGAATCGATCGACAACGGCAAGCCGATCCGCGAGAGCCGCGACATCGACGTGCCGCTGGCGATCCGCCACTTCATCCATCATGCCGGCTGGGCGCAGACGCTCGAGAAGGATTTTCCCGGCCACAAGCCGGTCGGCGTCGTCGGCCAGGTCATTCCGTGGAACTTCCCGCTGCTGATGCTGGCCTGGAAGATCGCGCCCGCGCTCGCGGCCGGCTGTACGGTGGTGCTGAAGCCGGCCGAATTCACGCCGCTCACCGCCATACTGTTCGCCGAGATCTGCGAGCGCGCCGGCGTGCCGAAAGGCGTCGTCAACATCGTTCAGGGCGGACCGGAGGCGGGTGCCGCCATCGTCAACCATCCGGGCGTGCAGAAGATCGCCTTCACCGGTTCCTCCGAGGTCGGCAAGATCATCCGCAAGGCAACCGCCGGATCGGGCAAGAAGCTGTCGCTGGAGCTCGGCGGCAAATCGGCCTTCGTCGTTTTCGAGGATGCCGACCTCGACAGCGCCGTCGAGGGACTGGTCGACGGCATTTGGTTCAACCAGGGCCAGGTCTGCTGCGCCGGCTCGCGGCTCCTGGTGCAGGAAGGCATCGCGGAGGCCTTCATCGCCAAGGTCAAGGTCAGGATGAGCCGCCTGCGCGTCGGCAGCCCGCTCGACAAGAACACCGACATCGGGCCGCTGGTCGACCGCACGCAGCTCGACCGCGTCAAGGGCCTGATCGCCGAGGGCGCCAGGCAGGGCGCCGCTTGCTGGCAGCCGGACGCTGCCTTGCCGACGACGGGCTACTATCACTTGCCGACGCTCGCCACCTCTGTTTCGCCGGCTAATATCCTGGCGCAGGAGGAGGTGTTCGGGCCGGTGCTGGCGACGATGAGCTTCCGTAACACCGAGGAGGCGATCGAGCTAGCCAACAACACGCGTTACGGTCTTGCCGCTTCGGTGTGGAGCGAGAACGTCAATCTCGCTTTGCATGTCGCGCCGCAATTGAAGGCGGGCGTCGTCTGGGTCAACGGCACCAACATGTTCGATGCGGCCTGCGGCTTCGGCGGCTATCGCGAAAGCGGCTTCGGTCGCGAAGGCGGACGGGAAGGGATGTTCGAATATCTTGCCGCCAAGCTGCCGGTCGGCCCCGCCATCAAGCCGGCCGCAGTCGGCTCGGCGCAGGTCGTCGAGCAGGCTGACGGTATGGCCATCGACCGCACGGCAAAGCTGTTCATCGGTGGCAAGCAGGTGCGTCCGGACGGCAACTACTCGCTGACCGTCGCCACCGCCAAGGGCAAGCTTGCCGGCGAAGTCGGCCTTGGCAACCGCAAGGATATCCGCGACGCGGTCGCCGCCGCGCGCGCCTGCAAGGCCTGGCCGGACGCGACGGCCTTCAACCGCAGCCAGGTGCTCTACTACTTCGCGGAAAACCTTTCGGGCCGTGCCGATGAGTTCGCTGCACGCCTTGTCCAACTCACCGGCGTGACGGCGAAGGCAGCGCGCGAGGAGGTAGAGCAGTCCATCGAGCGGCTGTTCCTCTATGCCGGCCTCACCGACAAGTTCGAGGGCCGCGTCCACCAGCCGCCGGCCCGCGCCGTGACGCTTGCGCTGCACGAGCCTGTCGGCGTCGTCGGCATCGTTGCGCCGGACAATCAGCCGCTCCTCAACTTCGTCTCGCTGGTGGCGCCGGCGCTCGCCATGGGCAACGCCGTGGTGGCCGTGCCGTCCGAGCGTCACCCGCTTTTAGCCACGGATCTCTACCAGATCATCGAATATTCCGACATTCCGGCCGGCGCCATCAATATCGTCACCGGCCGCAGCGCCGAGCTCTGCGGCGTTCTGGCCAAGCACGACGACGTCGATGGGCTCTGGGTGTTTGCCGATGCCGACACCTGCGCCAAGGCGGAGGCCGATTCCATCGGCAACCTCAAGCGCGTCTGGACCGGCAATGGCCGCAGCCTCGACTGGACATCGAGCGAGGCGGCTGGCGAGGCCGTCCTGCGCCGCGCCATCGAGGTCAAGAACGTCTGGGTGCCTTACGGCGACTAAGCGCGTTCCAGACCGGGTCTGGTTTGACGACACTCGCGCCGCAAATTCGGCGCGTTTGCCGCAGGCTTCCAGGCTTGACGCATCGGCATGTGTTCTTTAACCAGAAAAAACAATTGGCCTGCGGAATAGCGGTCAGGCTCGCCTGGCACATTGCATCCCGTCTGGCCGCCACTAAGAAAGCTTGCGACACCGGAGGGAAGCATGGCGGATCTGGCAGGCAAAGTGGTCGTCATCACCGCGGCGGCGCAAGGCATTGGGCGGGCGAGCGCGCTGGCTTTCACCAAGGCCGGCGCCACCGTTCATGCCACCGACATCAACGAGCAGCTTTTGGCCCAACTCGGCAAGACTTCCGGCATAAAAACCCGCAAACTCGACGTGCTCGATGACGCAGCCGTGACATCGGCCTTCGCCGAGATCGGCCCGGTCGATGTTCTGTTCAATTGCGCCGGCTTCGTCCATTCGGGCTCGATCCTCGAAATGACGGATGTCGATCTCGACTTCGCCCTGAATCTCAATGTCCGCTCTATGATCCGCACCATCCGCGCCGTGCTGCCCGGCATGCTGGAGCGCGGCGACGGCTCGATCATCAACATGGCATCGCTGGCGAGTTCGCAGAAGGGCGTGCCGAACCGTTTCGTCTACGGTCTGACCAAGGCCGCGGTCGTCGGCCTGACCAAGGCGGTCGCCGCCGACTATGTGGCTAAGGGCATCCGCTGCAACGCCATCTGTCCGGGCACGGTCGAGAGCCCGTCGCTGCAGGACCGCATGCATGCGCAGGGCGATTATGAGGCGGCGCGCGCCGCCTTCATCGCCCGCCAGCCGATGGGAAGGCTGGGCACGCCGGAAGAAATCGCCGATCTCGCCGTCTATCTGGCGGGCGCCACCTACACTTCGGGGCAGGCCTACAATATTGATGGCGGCTGGTCGATCTGACGCCCGTTTCGAAAATTGGGGGCGGTTCGCAGTGCTAGTGGGCGAACAGGAAGATCGGATCGGGGCTACGCGTTCATCGGAAGCATCGAAAAGTCTGAAAAATCCAGCCTGCCGACCTACTGCGTGGAGTCCGCGCTTGCGGGGTACCAGGCTGATGGCTAGGGTCCGCCCGATTTTCGCATGAGGTCGTGGCGGAAAGTTTTGCAAATCGGTCTTTGGCCGCAAGGTGGAGAGAAAAGATGAAGTTGCTGCGCTATGGCGAGATGGGAAGCGAGCGTCCCGGCCTGCTCGATCAGGATGGCACGATCCGCGACCTTTCGGCCTATGTCGCCGACATCGCCGGCACGGCGCTGCATCCGGCTTCGCTGGAGATGCTGTCGAAGCTCGATCCGAAATCGCTGCCGGCTGTTTCCGGTAGCCCACGCATCGGAGCCTGCGTGGCCGGCACGGGGAAATTCATCTGCATCGGCCTCAACTATTCCGACCACGCTGCCGAGACCGGCGCCACCGTGCCGCCGGAGCCGATCATCTTCATGAAGGCGAGTTCGGCTATCGTCGGGCCGGATGACGACGTGCTCATCCCGCGCGGCTCGGTCAAGACCGACTGGGAGGTCGAGCTCGGCGTCGTCATCGGCAAGACGGCGAAGTATGTCAGCGAGGACGACGCGCTGGATTATGTTGCCGGCTATTGCGTCGCGCACGACGTTTCCGAGCGAGCCTTCCAGGCCGAGCGCCAAGGCCAGTGGACCAAGGGCAAGTCCTGCGACACTTTTGGCCCGATCGGCCCCTGGCTGGTGACCACGGACGAGATCGCCGACCCGCAGAACCTCAAAATGTGGCTGACGGTCAACGGCAAGACCATGCAGAACGGCTCGACCAAGACGATGGTTTACGGCGTGAAGTATCTGGTTTCCTATCTCAGCCAGTTCATGTCGCTGCATCCCGGCGACATCATCTCCACCGGAACGCCGCCCGGCGTCGGGCTGGGCATGAAGCCGCCGGTGTTCCTGAAGGCCGGCGACGTCGTCGAGCTCGGCATCGAGGGCATGGGCCAGCAGAAGCAGACCTTCAAGGCGGACGAGTAAGCGCAGACCTCGCCTTCTCCCCTTGTGGGAGAAGGTGGCCGCGAAGCGGCCGGATGAGGGGTGTTGGAACGATCTCTGCGTTGCAGAAGTAAGCGTCGCACTCCGCTGGAGCACCCCTCATCCGTCTCGGCGCTGCGCCCCGATCCACCTTCTCCCGCAAGGGGAGAAGGGGAGGCCGGCGCTACTTCAACACCCTTCCATCTGCCCCGAACCGATACGTCTTCGCCGGATCCGGCGTTGCATAGAGCGTCGCGCCCGGTTCGGCATTGTAGACGCCGAAGATCCGCACGGTGAGCAGCCCGGCCTTCTCGCAGTCGAGATAGAGATTGGTGTCGGCGCCGAGATGCTCGGCATGCACCACCGTGCCTTTCCAGGCGCCGGATTTTGCATCGACGGTCAGATGTTCCGGGCGCACGCCGACGGTCTTCGCCGTCTCGCCAAGCTTGGCGCCGTCGATGAAATTCATCTTCGGCGAGCCGATGAAGCCGGCGACGAATTCATTGGCCGGCGCATTGTAGAGCTCCATCGGGCTGCCGATCTGCTCGATGCGGCCGGCATTGAGCACGACGATCTTGTCGGCCAGCGTCATCGCTTCGACCTGGTCGTGCGTGACGTAGATCATCGTTGCCTTTAGCCGCCGGTGCAGCTGCGCGATCTCCAGCCTGGTGTTGACGCGCAGCGCCGCGTCGAGATTGGACAGCGGCTCGTCGAACAGGAACAGCTTCGGCTCGCGCACCACGGCGCGGCCGATCGCGACGCGCTGGCGCTGCCCGCCCGACAGCTCCGCCGGCCGCCGCTCGAGATAGGGCTCGAGCGACAGCATCGCGGAAGCGATCTTGATGCGGCGCTCGATCTCGGCCGAAGGCGTGCCGGCCTGTTTCAGGCCGAGCCCCATATTGTTCTTCACGGTCAGATGCGGATAGAGCGCGTAGGTCTGGAACACCATGGCGATGCCGCGTTTTGCGGGCGGCGTGACGGAGACGTCGTCGCCGTCGATCACCACGCGCCCGGAGGTCGAATCCTCTAGCCCTGCGATCACGCGCAGCAGCGTCGACTTCCCGCAGCCGGACGGGCCCACGAAGACGACGAATTCGCCGTCATTGACCTCGAGGTCGATGCCCTTCAGCACCTCGACCGGCCCGAATGCCTTCTTCACGTTCTCGATGTTCAGCGAGCCCACGGCTTCGTCCTTGTTCTAGAGTTTGATTGGCGCGCCGGTGCGCACGCTCTGGTCGGCGGCGAGGCAGACGGCGAGCGACTTCACCGCGTCCTCCATGTGGCGGCTCAGGTCGATGTCCTCGCGGATGGCCTTGAGCAGGAAGGCCTGTTCGAGGTCGCAGAGCTCCTGGTGCCCCGGCTCGCCTTTCATCGACAGCAGTTCGTCCTCTTTGATGAACTTGCCGTCCGGCCCGGTCGTGGCGCTGTGCAGGCGGATGGTCGAGGTCTTGGTATGGGTATCGATGTCGTCGGACTTCACGCCCTCCTTCATGACGATCGACACAGAGCCTTTGGGCGACATCACGTCCTTCACGAAGAAGGCGGTCTCCGAGATCATCGGTCCCCAGCCGGCCTCGTACCAGCCGACCGAGCCGTCTTCGAACAGCACCTGCAGGTGGCCGTAATTATACATCGAGGGCGCCACTTCATCGCTGAGCCGCACGCCCATGCCGCGCACCTCGACCGGTCTGGCGTCGGTGATCTGCAGCATCACGTCGAGGTAATGCACGCCGCAATCGACGATCGGCGAGGTGGTCTGCATCAACTGCTTGTGCGTTTCCCAGCTGTGGCCGGAGGACTGCTGGTTGAGGTTCATGCGGAATACGTATGGCCCGCCGAGCTTGCGCGCCTCGGCGATCAGCCGCATCCAGGACGGATGGTGGCGCAGGATATAGCCGATCACCAGCTTCCTGCCGTTGGCTTTGGCGGCATCGACGACGCGCCTGGCGTCCGCCACCGTGGTCGCCAGCGGCTTCTCGACGAAGACATGGCAGCCGGCCTCGAACGCCCGCACCGCATAGTCGGCGTGGCTGTCGGAATAAGTAGCGATGGCGGCGACGTCCGGTTTCTCGTCGCGCAGCACATCCTCGAAGGAGCGCCTGATGCGATAGCCCGCGAGCCCATCCGGCAGCGGCACCTCGGAACGGTTGACGAGCGCGGCGATCTCGAAGCCCGGATTGGTGTGATAGGCCAGCGCATGGCTGCGGCCCATATTGCCAAGGCCGGCGACGACGACGCGAAGAGGCTGTTCTGCACTCACTTGACGGCTCCTGACGTGATGCCGCGGATCAGCTGCCGCGAGAAGATGACGTAGAGGATCAGCACCGGCAGGATCGCCAGCGAGAGCGCCGCCAGGATCGCGTTCCAGTTGGTGACGAACTGGCCCAGGAAGAGCTGCGCGCCGAGCGTCACCGTCTTGGTCTCTTCCGACGGCGCCAGGATCAGCGGGAACCACAGGTCGTTCCAGATCGGGATCATGGTGAAGACGGCGACCGTCGCCATCGACGGGCGCACCAGCGGCAGCACCAGCCGGAAGAAGATCGTGTACTCCGACAGCCCGTCGATCCTGCCGGCGTTCTTCAGGTCGTCGGACACCTGCTTCATGAACTCCGACAGGATAAAGATGGCGAGCGGCAGGCCTTGCGCCGTGTAGACCAGGATCAGCGCCGTCAGCGTGTTGACCAGCCCGCTCGCCACCATCAGCTGCAGGATGGCGACGGTGCCGAGGCGGATCGGAATCATGATGCCGAGCGCGAGATAGAGCCCCATCATCGTGTTGCCGCGGAAGCGGTATTCCGACAGTGCGAAAGCGGCCATGGCGCCGAACAGAAGCACGAAGGACAGCGAGGCGACCGTGACGACGAGGCTGTTCTGGAAATAATGCAGAAAGTCGCCCTGGCCGAACACGGTGGTGTAGCCGATCAGGTCGAAGGTTTTCGGCGTTGGCGGCGTCAGCGGCGCGCCAAAAATGCCGGCGCGCGACTTGAACGAGTTCATGATGACCAGGATCACCGGGAACAGCGCGATCACCGTGTAGGTCAAAAGGACCGCATGGGCGCCGATGGTGCGGGGAAGCGAATGTGTTGCGGTGCTCATGGCGCGCCTCAGAACTGATAGCGACGCAGGCGCGTCTGGACGAGGAACAGGTAGACGCAGACGCCGGCGAGGATGATCAGGAACATGATCGTGGCGATCGCGGCACCCATGTTGGGATCGCCGACCTGCAGCTGAAAACCGAAGAAGGCGCGGTAGAGGAAGGTGCCGAGAATGTCGGTCGAATAATTCGGACCGGCGAGCGCCCCTTGCGCGGTGTAGATCAGGTCGAAAGCGTTGAAATTACCCACGAAGGTCAGGATCGAGATGATGCCGATCGAAGGCAGGATCAGCGGCAGCTTGATCTTCCAGAACTGCGCCATACCGGTGACGCCGTCGCATTCGGCGGCCTCGATCACCTCGTCCGGGATCGACAGAAGTGCTGCATAGATCAGCATCATCGGGATGCCGACGAACTGCCAGACCGAGACGAGGCTGAGCGCGGTGAGCGCATATTGCTCTTTGCCGAGCCACGGCGTGAACAGGCTCTTCAGCCCAACGAAGTCGAGCAGGTGCGGCGCCACGCCCCAGATCGGCGACAGGATCAGCTTCCAGGCGAAGCCGACGATGACGAAGGACAGGATCGTCGGCACGAAGATCGCGGTGCGATAGAAGGCGGCAAACCGCAGTCTCGGGCTGGACAGCAGCGCCGCCAAGAGGATGCCGATCGGATTCTGCACCAGCATGTGGATGATGAAGAACCAGACATTGTTCCTGAGCGCATTCCAGAAATTCACCGACCAGTTGGGATCGCCGAACAGCTTGTGGAAATTGTCGAACCCGACGAACACTTGCGCCTGGTTGATGTTGCGGAACAGAGAAAGCTGCAGGGTGCCGAACAGCGGCAGGATCATGACTGCCGTGTAGACCAGCACCGCCGGCGCCAGGAAGACGCCGATATGCCAGCGGATCGGTTTCTTGGGTCGTGTTTGTGCGGCCATGAGTTCGGTCCCCGCCGTCTCTCGGTTCCAGGTCGATGGTGCTTGGCTGATGCCTCGATGCACGGCGGCCTGACTGTCCCCATGATGCGAGGGGACAAGGCCAGCGACAGTGCGGCTTCGTCTTCCCGCAAGGGTGAGGGTAAGACCGAGAGGCGGCGCCGACAATCGCTATCTAGATCTGTCCGAAGGCCGGCCGGGCAGCTGCCCGGCCGGTTCGAATGGCTAAAGTCTTACTTCGCCGGCTTGTACCAGCTGTCGAGGCCGTCCTGCAGCTTCTTGGCCGCGGCTTCCGGCGTGTCGGTGCCGTTGATCACGTTGGCCGATTCGACCCAGGTCTCGTTCTCGAGGTTTGGCGTGCCGCGCGACAGGATCTGGTAGGTCGAGCGGATCGTCGACTTGCACTTGCCGCGCCAGGAGACGAATTCCTGTGCCAGCGGGTCCTCCATCTTCACCGGGGTGTTGTTCAGGCTGAAGAAGCCCGGCAACGCATTGGCGTAGATGTTGGCGAAGTCCGGCGAAGCGACCCAGGACAGGAACTTCTTGGCTTCTTCCGGGTGCTTCGAGGCTGCGTTCAGGCCCATGCCGATATCGGTGTGGTCGGAGATGTAGCAGGTGTCACCGGCCTTCTGCACGGGCGGCGGGAAGGCGCCCATCTTGAACTGCGCCTGGGTGTTGAACAGGCCGATCTCCCAGGAGCCAGCCGGGTAGATGGCGGCGCGGCCGAGCGTGAACAGGTTCTGGCTGTCCGGATAGGTCTGCGCCTCAAAGCCGTCGCCGAGATAGGGCTTCCACTTGGCCAGTTCCTTGTAGGGTTCGACCCACTGCGGATCGGTCAGCTTCTGCTCGCCCTTGATCAGCGCCTGACGGCCTTCCTCGCCCTTCCAGTAGTTCGGGCCGATGTTCTGGTAGCCCATGGTCGCGGCTTCCCAGAGATCCTTCGTGCCCATCGCCATCGGGATATAGGTGCCGTCCGCCTTGATCTTGTCGAGCACGGCGTAGAACTCTTCATTCGTCGTCGGCACCTTGAGGCCGAGCTTGTCGAAGGCGTCCTTGTTGTAGATGAAGCCGTGGATGACCGAAGCCATCGGCACGCAGAAGCTCGACTTTCCGTCGTCGGTCTGCCAGGCGGCCTTGGCGACCGGAGAGAAGTTGTCCATGCCTGGCAGCGACGAGAGGTCGGCGAGGTTGCCCTTCTTGAACAGCTCAAGCGACTTGTCGAAGGGGCGGCAGGTGATCAGGTCGCCCGCCGAGCCGGCAGAGAGCTTGGCGCCGAGTGCCGCGTCATACTCGGTCGGCGCCGAGGGCGCGAACACCACCTTGATGCCCGGGTTCTTGGCTTCGAAGGCCGGGATCAGCTTGTCCTTCCAGATGGTCAGGTCGTCGCCGCGCCAGCTCTCGATGTTGAGCGTGACGTCTTCGGCGAGGGCCATCCCGGTGGTGCCGAGAATGCTCGTGCCGATGAGAAGTGCCGTCAGTAGTTTGGTCGTCATGTCCAGTCTCCCTGTTGACCTTTTTCAGGTTCGGTTTTGATGAGAACAGCGGCTAGCGCGCCTTGCTCCCCTCGATCGCGGAAAGCGCCGGCCTGAGCTTCTGGCCGGTTTTTTCCAGTATCTTCTCGGCCGCATCGGCATTGGCAGCACCCGCGGCGAGCAGAATGGCAGTCTTGACGCCGCCACCGCTCTCTTCGAGCAGGCGCGCCGCATCTTCGCGGCTGCGTCCGCTGATGGCGGCCACCATGCGCACCGCGCGGTCACGCAGCTTGATGTTGTCGGCGGCAAGGTTGACCATGTAGCCGTCATGCACATGGCCGAGATGGACGGCAGCGAGCGTCGACAGCATGTTGAGCGCGATCTTTTGTGCAGTTCCCGCGCCCATGCGCGTCGAGCCGGCGATCAGCTCCGGCGGCGTCTCGAGCAGGATGGCGACGTCGGCCTCGCCGAACAGCGTCGCGCCGTTGTTGTTGGCTATCGCGATCGTCGCCGCGCCCCGGCGCCGGGCATCGCCGATCGCCTGGACGGCATAGGGCGTCGAGCCACTGGCCGAGATGGCGATCAGGCAGTCGCCCTTGCCGATATTGGCATTCGCGACGGCTGCCGCGGCTTCCTCGGTATCGTCTTCCGGTCCGCCGGCAAGCGTGTGGAACGCCTCGTCGCCGCCGGCGATCAGGATGGCGATGCGGTCACGCGCGATACCGAATGTGCCGGGAAGTTCCAGCGCATCGGCGACAGCCATGAGGCCGGAACTGCCGGCTGCCGCGTAGGCGAGCCTGCCTCCACCCTTCAATTGTCTGGCGACAAGCTCGGCGGCCTCGGCAATGGCCGGAATGGCGCCGTGCACGGCCCGGGCGGCCTCGATTTGCGCATTGGCGAGGAATGAAAGGATGGCATCCGGGGTCTGGACATCCAGCCCCGCGGCGTTCTGATGAAGCGCTTCCGTGCGCGTCTCGGCCATCCGCTTTCCTCCAACTGATCGAACAATACCAAAAAAATACCACTTGTCCACATCTCTCATTGCGTTTTCATGCTCCGGAGCGCGTCGGGAACAAATTTCCATGTCCTTTCAATCAAATACGCCTTAATCTTTTTTGAGCCGAAATTAACGCTTGGCTATTGGTATTTTATTGGTATTATCCGCGACGAGGAGAAAATCGCGTGAAATTCGTGCTTGGCATCGATGGCGGCGGCACAAGCTGCAGGGCGGCCCTTGCGACCGCCGACGGCGCTGTCGTTGGCCGCGCCAAGAGCGGCGCGGCCAATATCCGCACCGACCTTACCGGTGCGCGCGCAAACATCGTCGAGGCGGCAAGGCAAGCTTTCGTGGCCGCCGGTGAAGATCCGGAGCTGATCCCCGAGACGCCTGCCATTCTCGGCCTCGCCGGAGCCAATGTCGGCACCTACAGGCAGCAGCTGGAAGCGATCCTGCCGTTCAGCAAAAGCCGCGTCGAGACCGATGCCGAGATCGCGCTCGAAGGCGCCGTCGGCTCCGGCGACGGCGCCATGGCGATCCTGGGCACCGGCACCGCCTATATGGCGCGCAAAGCGGGCAAGTCGCGCGCCATCGGCGGCTGGGGTTTCCAGGTCGGCGACCAGGGCAGCGGCGCCCGTATCGGCCGCGACCTGCTCGAGCAGACGCTCCTTGCCTATGACGGCATCCGCCCCGGCTCGCCGCTGACGGATGCCATGCTTGCCGTCTTCCGCAACAATCCCGAGGACGTGGTCGAGTTCACCACCAACGCCAAGCCCGGCGACTTCGGCGGTTTCGCGCCAAAGGTCTTCGAGCATGCCGAAAAGGGCGATCTCGTCGCCAATTGGATCCTCGATAAGGTGGTTGCCGATGTCGAGGCTTCGCTCGGCGCCCTCGAACTCGCCGACGATGCGCCGCTATGCCTGCTCGGCGGCCTGGCGCCGCTCTACGCGCCGCGGCTGGCGGCGCGCTATCAGGCGCTGCTGAAGGCCCCGCTTGACGATGCGCTCGGCGGCGCGGTGCAGATGGCCGCGCGCATCTTCGCGGGCAAATCCGGAGGCGCCCGATGAGCGCCGCCGACCGGATTTTCGCCATGCTGCCGGAGGCGCCGCCATGAGCGCCGCCGACCAGATCTTCGCTATGCTGAAAGAATCCTCGCAGAGCGGAGCGCCGCTTTACCTGCAGCTGAGAAAAAGCATCGAGGAAGCGGTCAATCGCGGCCTGATCGGGCCGGGTGACGCGCTGCCGTCGGAGCGCGATATAGCCAGCAAGGCCGACATTTCGCGCGTCACTGTGCGCAAGGCCGTGCAGGATCTCGTCAAAGGCGGCATCCTCGTCCAGCGCCATGGCTCCGGCACCTTTGTCGCCCCGCGCATGGAACGTGTCGAGCAGTCGCTGTCGCGGCTCACCTCCTTCACCGAGGATATGGCGCGCCGCGGCATGGTCGTGCGCTCGGCCTGGCTCGACCGCGGCCTCTATGCGCCCTCGCCGGACGAGATGATGGTGCTCGGCCTGTCGTCGAGCGAGCTGGTGGCGCGCGTGGCGCGCCTGCGCATCGCCAACGACACGCCGCTGGCGATCGAGCGCGCCGCGATTTCGGCGAGCGTGCTTCCCGACCCCGAAGCGATCGGCTCCTCGCTCTACGCGGCGCTGGAACTGACCGGCAACCGCCCGGTGCGGGCCGTGCAGCGCATTTCGGCCGCCAATCTCGGCGACGGCGACGCGCGCCTTCTCGAAGTGCCGCCGGGGGTTGCCGGCCTGCACATCGAACGTATTTCCTATCTGGCGAGCGGCAAGGTGATCGAGTTCACGCGCTCGATCTACAGGGGCGACGCCTATGACTTCGTCGCGGAACTCCGGCTGACCGGGCCGGGAGAGGAGAGCCGGCCATGAGCGCAACCGCCACCCACATGCGGCGCGAGATCGAGGAGATCCCGCAGGCCACCGCCCGCCTGCTGGACGGCTCAGCCAACGTGCTGGCCGAGGCCGGCCGCGGCCTTCGCGAGCGCGATCCGCATTTCGTCGTTACCGTGGCGCGCGGCTCGTCCGACCATGCCGCCACCTTCATGAAATATGCCGTGGAGCTGACGGCCGGCCTCGCCGTCGCGTCCGTCGGCCCGTCGATCGCTTCCATCTATGGCGCGAAGCTGAGGCTGCGCGGCTCGGCTTGCCTGGCGATCTCGCAGTCGGGCAAGAGTCCCGACATCGTCGCCATGGCCGAAACCGCGAGTGCCGGCGGCGCGCTCACCGTCGCCATCACCAACACCGCCGACTCGCCGCTGGCGCGCGCCTCGGACTACGCCATCGACATTCTCGCCGGCCCGGAGCGCAGCGTCGCGGCCACCAAGACCTTCGTCAATTCGGCCGTCGCCGCCCTGGCGCTGATGGCGCACAGCACTGGCGATGAGGCGCTGCTTGCTGCGCTCGCCCGCCTGCCGGAGCATTTCGAGAAGGCGATCGCCTGCGACTGGATGGCGCTCGCCGCGGCGCTCGAGTCCCCGCGCTCGCTGTTCATCCTCGGCCGCGGCCCATCCTTCGCGATCGCCAGCGAGGCGGCGCTGAAATTCAAGGAAACCTGCGCCATGCATGCCGAGGCCTATAGCGCCGCCGAGGTCATGCATGGGCCGCTGGCGCTGGTCGGGCCGGGCTTCCCGGTCCTGGCGCTTGCTGCCCGCGACGCGTCGGAGCCTTCGGTGGCCGAGGCCGCCGATAGCTTGACGGCCAAAGGCGCGGCCGCTTTCGTCACCTCCGACAAGGCGAAGGCAGCCAGGCGGCTGCCGTATGTCGCAACCGGCCATCCGTTAACCGATCCGCTGCCGCTGATCGTGTCCTTCTATGGCTTCGTCGAGGCCTTCGCTCGCCATCGCGGCCTCGATCCAGATGCGCCACGCAATCTGCGCAAGGTGACGGAAACCGTATGAGCGACCGTTTCGCCCTCACCGGCGCCCGTATCTTCGACGGGGCCGACTGGCACGACGATACGGCCCTTGTCGTCAAGGACGGCGTGGTCGAGGCCATTCTGCCCGCCGGCGCCGTGCCGTCAGGCGTCTCCCATATCGAGACCGGTGGCGGCCTCTTGGTTCCCGGCTTCGTCGACATCCAGGTCAATGGCGGTGGAGGCGTTATGCTCAACGACCATCCCGATGTCGCCTCGATCGAGACCATCTGCCGGGCGCACGCGCCCTTCGGCACCACGGCGCTCCTGCCGACGCTGATCACCGACACGCCGGCGATCACCGCCGCGGCGGTCGACGCCGGCGCCGAGGCCGCCCGGAAGAAGGTGCCGGCTTTTCTTGGGCTGCATCTCGAAGGCCCGCATCTGTCCGTCGCGCGCAAGGGCGCGCATGATCCGGCTCTTATCCGGCCAATGACGGACGCTGACCAGGCTGCGCTGGTCGCGGCGCGTCAGGGCTTGCCGGTGCTGCTCACCACGGTCGCACCGGAATCGGTCCAGCCGGCCCGGGTCACGGCGCTGGCCGCGGCCGGCATCGTTGTCAGCCTCGGCCACTCCGACACCGGCTATGCCACGGCAACGGCATTCGCCGAGGCCGGCGCCACGGTCGTCACCCATCTCTTCAACGCCATGAGCCAGATCGGCAATCGTGAGCCGGGACTGGCCGGAGCGGCGATCGACACCGGCAGCTTCTACGCTGGCATCATCGCGGACGGAATCCATGTCCATCCCGGCACCATGACGCTTGCACTCAATGCCAAGAAAGGCCCGGGCAGGATCCTTTTGGTCACCGACGCCATGGCGACGATCGGCACCGACATGACATCCTTCACCCTCAACGGCCGTACCATCTACCGCAAGGACGGGAGTCTCAGGCTTGCCGACGGCACGCTGGCCGGCGCCGATCTAGACATGATTTCCGCCGTGCGCTTCGTCCATCGCGTGGTCGGGCTCGATCTCGACGAGGCGCTCCGCATGGCCTCGCTCTATCCCGCCGAAGCGATCGGCCAGGCGCATCGCCTCGGCCGCTTCGCCAACGGCACCGCAGCGGACATTGTCGGGCTGTCGGAAGACCTGGACGTCAAGAATGTCTGGATCGGCGGCGAGAAGGTTTTTGCGGCGTAGGCCTCTTCCTTCGTCATCCTCGGGCTTGACCCGAGGATCCATGCCGTGACCTCTGCGGTGGGGCGCAACGGTGCAGAATTCTGTAATCGTTGCACGCTTTGGCGTTAAGGCATGGCTTCCAGGGTCTTCCCGCGTCGCTTCGCTCCTTGCTCCGCCCTAAAATGACGAAGCTGCCGGGCGTTTGCACTAGTCCTAGCTCTGCGGTCTGGATTGGTAGATATCCTTGTACGCCTCGCGCAAAACGTTCTTCTGCACCTTGCCCATTGTGTTGCGCGGCAATTCGTCGACGAAGATCACCTGCTTTGGATGCTTGTATTTGGCCAGCCGCCCGGCAATGGCGTCGGCGATATCGGCTGCGCTGATTGCCGAGCCCGGCTTGCGCACCACGACCGCCGTGACGCCTTCGCCGAAGTCGGGATGCGCAACCCCGATCACCGCGCTTTCGGCAACGCCGGCAAGCGCGTCGATCTCGCTCTCGATCTCCTTGGGATAGACGTTGTAGCCGCCCGAGATGATCAGGTCCTTGCCGCGGCCGACGATGTGGACATAGCCGCCGGTGTCGATCAGGCCGAGGTCGCCGGTGATGAAGAAGCCGTCGTCGCGGAATTCGGCCTTGGTTTTCTCTGGCATCCGCCAATAGCCGGCAAAGACGTTCGGGCCCTTCACCTCGATCATGCCGATCTCGCCCTGGGCTAGCGGCTTGCCGCTTTCGGGGTCGGCGACGCGCAGCGTGACACCCGGCAGCGGAAAGCCGACCGTGCCAGCGCGCCGTTCGCCGTCATAGGGATTGGAGGTGTTCATGTTGGTTTCGGTCATGCCGTAGCGTTCGAGGATGGCGTGGCCGGTGCGCTCGCGCCAGGCATTATGCGTCTCGCTAAGCAACGGCGCCGAACCGGAGATGAACAGCCGCATGTGGCTGGCCGCATCCTTCGTC
Source organism: Mesorhizobium sp. M1A.F.Ca.IN.020.04.1.1 (assembly GCF_003997315.1). Lineage (NCBI taxonomy): Bacteria > Pseudomonadati > Pseudomonadota > Alphaproteobacteria > Hyphomicrobiales > Phyllobacteriaceae > Mesorhizobium > Mesorhizobium sp. M1A.F.Ca.IN.020.04.1.1. Next base: position 10,861 of record NZ_RZSN01000037.1, on the reverse strand, counting down.
AGGCCCTGCTGCTGCAGGAGCCGCACATAGAAAGTCGGCACGCCCATCAGCGCGGTCGCGCGCGGCAGAAGCGAAATCACACGGGCCGGGTCGAACTTCCGCTCGAACAGCATCTTTGCGCCGGCCATCAGGATGACGTTGGTCGCGACGAACAGGCCGTGCGTGTGGAAGATCGGCAGCGCGTGGATGAGCACATCATCGCCGCTGAAGCGCCAGTAATCCACCAGCACGCGCGCGTTGGAGGCGAGGTTCTCGTGGCTGAGCATGGCGCCCTTGGAGCGGCCCGTCGTGCCAGACGTGTAAAGGATGGCGGCAAGATCGTCGGGGCCGCGCTCCAGATCCGCAAAATCCGCCGGCTGCAGCGCCGCACGGTCCGCAAGCGTGCCCTGTCCGTCGCGGCCTAGCGTCAGCGTCGCCGCCCCCGCCGATGCGGCAAGCGGTTGCACATCCTTCACCTTTTCCGGATCGCACACGACCAGCCGCGGCTCCGCGTCGCGGAAGAAATAGTCGAGCTCCGGCAGCGTATAGGCGGTGTTGAGCGGCAGGAAGACGGCGCCGGCGCGCAGACAGGCGAGATAGAGGAGCAAAGCTTCAGGGGTCTTCTCCACCTGCACGGCGACGCGATCGCCGGGCAGCACACCAGCGGCGACCAGCGCGTGCGCAAACCGCGCGGACCGCGCCAGCATGTCGGCATAGGAAATCGAACGCCCGTCATCCGTCTCCATCAGCACTTGGCCAGGCGCCGGCATGCTGGCGCGAAACGCGTCGAACAGGTGATTGGTCATGTCGTCCCCCGGCGTCGAAAGCTCGGCCAGAGCGAATATCAGATTTGTCAGCGATGGGCAGCTATTTGCGACCGCGCGCGGCCTTGCCTGCGCGAGCCCGCGGACCGTCGCCTGGGCTGAGCTGCGCCATGCACATCTCCGCCGTCAGGCGGTAGTGACTGAGCAAGGCCTCGACCGCGCCGTCGGCGTCGCCGTCCATGGTCCGCTCGGCAATCGTCCGGTGCTCGCCGAAGTCGTCGCGTTCGGAGCCGGGGCCGCGCTGCGAGATCAGCCGGTAGCGGGAGGCCTGGTCGGAAAGCTGGTCGCAAAAGCCGATCAGCCAATGCGAGCGGCAGGCGCAGATCAGCGCGCGATGAAAGGCGCGGTGCAGCTTCTCCCATTCCGGATTGTTGGTTGCCGGGTCGTCGGGCCGGCGGCGTTCGGCGCGCGCCAGGCGGTGCAGGGCGAGCACCAGCTGTTCTTCCCATTCCGCCGTTCGGTGCGCAATGGATTCGCGTAATGCGCGTTCTTCCAGCCAGCACCGCGTGCGGGTGAGCTCCTCCAGCTCGGTCGCGTTGACCGGCATCACGAAGAAGCCGCGCTGGTCGTGGCGGCCGAGCAATCCCTCGGCGGCCAGACGGTTCAGCGCCTCGCGCACCGGCGAGGCGCCGGCGCCATACCGGGAAACGACCCATTCGACGCGCAGCTTGCCCTCGGCTTCCAAAGCTCCCCGCAGCAAGTCCTCGCGGAGCTGATGGTAGACCGAACTGGCCAGCGTGCTCTTGGCACCCTTGCCTTCGCCCGTATCGGCGTTCCCGTATGGCAATTTGACTCCTATTGCCGGCCCCTGTTTTGCAGGGCCCCTCGGCCAAGCAATTTCATACGATGTATCTTGCAGCCGAGCACTGCCGCCTAAAAACGTATGATGGCGATATTCGTACTTTAAGACAAGGCGGGGTCAATTATCGAATAAAGTAAAATCCACTTGAAAAAAGGCTGACGTCAGTGGGAGACTTGACATAACTCGGTATACTGAACAGCCCTTAGTTAGCGAGGCGGCTTTTGGTAGGAACGCACTGTCGACGTCTTTAACGGGCGGCCTTGTCGGCGGCTGAGCGGATCGCTTCGATATTTGCCCGATAGGTTTCTACTGTGCCGCCTTTGAAAATGGCCGCGCCGGCCACCAGCACGCCGGCGCCGGCGGCCGTCACCAGCGGCGCCGTTTCCGGCGAGATGCCGCCGTCGATCTCGATGCGGATCGGGCGCTCGCCGATCAGCGCCTTGACCTTTCGCACCTTGTCGACGATCGCCGGGATGAAAGCCTGGCCGCCGAAGCCGGGATTGACGGTCATGATCAGGATGAGGTCGAGCCGGTCGAGCACATATTCGATCGCCGTTTCCGGCGTCGCCGGGTTGAGCGAGACACCGGCCTTCTTGCCGAGACCTTTGATGGTTTGCAGCGAACGGTCGAGATGCGGGCCGGCCTCGGCATGCACCGTTATGCCGTCGCAGCCGGCCTCGGCAAAGGCCACCAGGTAGGGGTCGGCAGGCGCGATCATGAGATGGCAGTCGAAGAAGGTTTTTGTCCGGTTGCGGATCGCCTTAATCACCGGTGGGCCGAAAGTGATGTTGGGCACGAAATGGCCGTCCATCACGTCGAGATGGATCCAATCGGCTCCGGCCGCCGCGACCGCTTCGACCTCGTCGCCGAGCTTCGAAAAGTCCGACGCCAGCACCGATGGTGCGATCAGGGTCTTCTTGCTCATGAAAGGCTTCTCCCGGCATCCTCATCGGCGCGCTGGGCTGCGCGCTGGCACGCGGGTCTGCCTAGACCATCGTCCGGCTAAGGGGAAGCGTGTTTTCCGCTTCGCTCGAGGGGCGCGCAAAAACGCGAGCTGCGATGCGGGAAAGAGAGAACCCGCTGGATTTCTCCGGCGGGTTCGCGGGCGCGGTAGTGATGGGCTGCCTTACTGAAGGTTGTCAGTCGCCGGGTTCCGCTGCAGCCTTGGTTGGCTTCTTGGCACCAACTGCTGCAGGATATTCGGATTGAGCAGCAGGTCCGGATCGATCTCCAAGCCTGGCCGCCTGCGGATCGGGAAGCAATCCGGATACCGGCCGGCCGTTCCGACCGGGCAGCGCCGCCTGATGATCGGCTGGCACATGCCATCGATCATCTCCGAGCCCGGCGCGCATTCAGCGTCTTCGAACCTGCCGCATCTACCTTCGATCACTTCGGTGCCGCGTGGACACACGCAGACGCCGCGTTTGTTGAGGAACTGGCCGCGGATGGAGCATGCTTGCGGCTTCCTGACCGGCACGCAGGCTTTGCCCTTCAACGCCGTCCCCCTCGGGCAGACGCAATCGCCATCGGCATTGCGCACCTGGCCACGAATGCGGCACTGGCTGGGCGGCTGCTGCCTGTCGGGCACGCAAGCCTTGGCGGCGCGGTCGACATGCGTGTCCTTGGGACAGGCGCAGCCATCCGGTGTTGGCACGGCGCCGCGGATCGTGCATTTCGGCGGAGCGACCCGGCAGACGCCGTTCACCAGCTCGCCGCGCCGGCATACGCAATTGCCGTCCTGGTCGCGGTACTGGCCGGGACGCAGCGTGCACTGCGGTTCCTGCGGCTGCTCGCTCTGAACGCATCTGCCGTTTTCCAGCTCGGTGCCGCGCGGGCAGACGCAGCGTCCGTCCTCGGTCCGGATCTGGCCCTTGAGCAGGACGCAGCGCTGCGGCACTGGCAGCGGCAGAAGCTTGGTGCCGCCGGACGAGCACTGACCGTTGCGGAATGTGGTGCCGTCCGGGCAGGCGCAGCGGCCGGCCGAGTTGAGCACCATGCCGCCCGAACACTGGTTCTTGACCTCACGCTTGATGGTGAAGGGGTGGCATGCATAGGCCTTGCCGCGGTCGCCTTGCGCGTTGGCTGGGGCGCGCGACAGCACATCGCCGCCGCCCTGCACCGGCGTGTTTGGCGAGAGCACCCCGACGCAGTTCTGTCCGCTGACCGTACCCCGCAGAGTGGCAAGGCGCGCGTCGTCGGGAAGGACCACTGTGACATGATGCGTATGGCTTTCGCCGGCGCCCAGCGCCAGATTGGCGATGCAGGACGCCGGCAGCGTCGCCGGCTCCGGCGAGCAGCCGAAAGGCGGGTCGATCGCGGTGATCTTGACACCCTCCAGCCTGCCGAGACCGTCGATGCCGACCGCATCGCCGATGCGGACCGGACCGGAGAAGGCATTCGGCCCCTCATTCGTGATGGTGATCTCGAACGAGCAGGGCGCGCCTGGCTGGCATTCGCTGTCGCCGGTCTTCTCGACGCGGATCGTGGAGGCCCCACCGCCTTTCGCGCAAGCCTGGCCGATCGGATAGACGATGTCGTCGCGGGGCGCCGGCCCAAAAGAGCCGCGCGCGCAGTTCTCGAACGCGTCATTGCCGCCGACCGTCACGTCGAAGTGCCGGCTGGTTCCGGGCGCCATGACGGCGCCGGCAATCTGGCAAGACAGCGTGTTGGCGGGCACTGGCCCGCAGTTCCAGTCGGCGCCGTCCGGGGTCACGGTCCGGATAGCGACCGGCGCGCCGCCAGACACCAGCGTGGCGGCATCGTTGACCCGCACCGGACCGGTGGGGGCAGCAGTGCCGGCATTGGTCACGGTGATGCGGCAGGATACCGAAGACGCACCGGCCAGCGAGCTCTCGCACGCCTTGGTGATGCGCAGGCCGGGCTTGGCGCCATTCGGACGGCGGATGCGCTCGGTCGCGCACGCCTTGTTGTTCGCGAGGTCGACCTCGCCGGCAATGGCCTTCACCTCGGCGCAGTTCTCGACCGTGTCCGCCCGGTAGTTTGCCGGCATGACCGCCTTGACCACGATGGGCGTCGAGGCGCCCGGCGGCGGCGAGATGCCGGCATTGTCGCAGCGGAACTGGCCGGGGCCGTTCGGCAAGCAGGTCCATGGCGGGCTGGGCCCGAAGGCCGAGGAGGTCGGCGCGTCGCCCGGATAGGTGTCGATCACGGTCAGCGGCCCGTGATAGGTGCTGGTGCCGTTGTTGATGATATCGATCACGAAGCTGCAGATGCCGTCCGGCGTGCAGACCTGCATGCGGGCGCGCTTCTTCAGCATCAAGTCGACCTTCTTCTCGGCCGCAGGCTGGCACTGCGGATCGCGATCGCCACGGCGGCAGACCGGGATCGAGGCGCAGCCGCGATCGTTCTGCTGGCTGCCGAACAGCGGCTTGCCGCTCGCCTGGTAGTCATAGGCGGCGCAATTGCGCAGCACGCTGCCCTGCCAGCCGCCGGCCGGCTTGAAGCCGAGCTTGAGGACGGCGGAGGCGCCCGGGTTGAGCGTGGTTGCCGGATGGGTACAGGTCATCGGCGTCGTCCCGGGCGCGCAGACCCAGGGTGGGTTCGGTCCCGACGACAGCGCCGACCCGGCCGGCAATGTCACCTCGTCGAGCACGATCTTGCCGTTATCGGGCGCATCGCCGACATTGGTGACCGTGATGGTGAAGTCGCAGCCGCCGGACATCGTGCAGCGCGGCACCTCTGCCCACTTCTCCACCTTGAGGTCGGGCTGCTTTTCGGGCGGGCACCTGAGATCACGCGGAATGTCGATGTCGATCTCCTGCGTGCAGCAAAGTCCCCAGCCTTCCTTCGGCCCGGCATAGGTGTCGATGCCGGTGACGACGAGATGGATGGCCTCGCCCGGCGAGGCGCCGCTGATCTTCCAGTTCAACACGCCGCCGCCGGCAGGTACCTGCTGGGTGTCGGTGGCGATGGTGATGCCGGGTGTCGTCGTCGACAGCTGCACCCATTTGCCGGCCATCTCCGGACCGACCGGCATGTGATAGATGAAGGCGCCGCCGCCGGGCACGCAGTCGACCGTGCCGCGTTCGACCTTGAAGCATTCCTTGCTGGGAGGCGGAGGCGGCGGGTTGCACTTGCTCAGGTCGATCGTGATCGAGGTTTTCACGCCGGTGAGGAAATCGGCGTCGTCGGGCTTGTCTGGATCCTGCGAGGGGATCGTGGTTGCCGGGCCGCCCCTGAAGGCCACCTTCATCTCACCCTGGTTATCGACCGTTGCCGGCGCGGCGAAGGCGGCATGCTCTATCTTGGCCGTGATCCGGAAAGTGATCACGCGTTCGTCGGCAGCGCCGACGCCGTCGAGGTTCGAAGCGCTGATCCGGAAATTGGAAACGCTTGCCGTATCATTTGGACCGGCCGATGTGCTGATCGAAGCAGCGGGCAGCGGTCCGCCGGAAGCGCCCGTGCCGTCGCCGACGACGTCGACGCTGACGATCTGCAAGCCGTGCGGCAGCTGGTCCTTGAAGTCGAGCCTTGTCGCCTTCAGAAGGGCCGCCACGCTTGGCCGGTCGAAGTCCTGCGGGTCGCCATGGATGCCGAAGCTCAAGACGTATTCGACGCTATCGCAGCCTCTTAGGGCACCCTTCTTGGTGAAGAAGGGTATGATCCGCCCGAGCTCCGGATTGATGCCGCGCGATCCAGCCGTGATTTCCGGATTGGCGATCTGGCCAGCCGGTGCCTTGTCCTGCGCAACCGCCGGCACTGCCGGCATCATGGCGATCGCGACACCGGCCGCCATCAGCCAGCGTGCGCCGCGCCTGGCGTGTGACAGGGGTTTTATGACCGTGCCCATGACGGTTTTGCGCGGGGCAGGGCGGGAAAGGACGAGACCGCTCATCTGTCCCTCCTCGGCGCTTCGCACTCGACGGCCGGCGTCCTGAGCGGCAGCGTCATCTTGCAGCAAGGATAGTAGCCGCCCTTGTCCCGGTCGGACTTCCGGTAGAAGCAGAGCCCGACATTGACGGTGTCGCCCGGATTATGGCCGGTGATGCCGATCGTGTAGGGCTTGCCCGGCGCATGCGACATGGGTGAGGTCACCCCGACACCCGGTGTCTTGGACAAAGCCTTGATCGAATCGCCGCCAAAGCCGGCGTGGTCATCGAGATAGAGGTCGGCCCGGAGGCCGCGGGGTGTGCAGAAATACTGCACGTCCTCGACATCGAGGCATGGGGGCAGGTTGCCGGGCGGAGGGAAGTCCGGCGGATAGACGGGAGGCAGGAAGCCGCCGGGGATTTCCTCATAATAGCCGGCGCGGCCCTCGCAGGGGCGCCAGACCCGGACGTCGCCGACATGGCCCTGGACGTCCGGGTCTTCGAAATAGCCGTCGAAGTCGACGAACCAGGAGCCGAAGGGCGGCACGTTTACCGGCTTGACCAGCTTGCTTGGCGTGAGCTGGATGCCATGCACGGCAAGCGGCCCGCCGGCGGCGAGGCGCTCGGCAAGCTCCGGATTGTCGCGCAATTTGTCGCCGGTGTTCACGACCGTGTCGGTGCAGACCGAGGTGTCAAGATTGCCTTCGGGGTCGTAGCGGTATTGCAGGTCGACGCCGCCTGCCGACTGCCGGTTGCCCTGCGGGAAGCCGACCGCATATTCCTGCGGCACCTCGGCCCAGACCGATTCCGTTGCCGGATCGTCCGGATCCTCGCGCTGGTAGCGGATCACCTCGCCTTTGCCGGTATCGGCGAAGCGGCTGTAATCGTAGCGGTTCTCGACCGGGCCGCGCTGGGCGAGATACATGAAACCCTGATTGTCGAAGGCGATATCGGTGACGGCATAATCTTGGTCGGCCTTGACCGTCAGTTCCCAGCGCGGATCGCGGCCAAAACCCCCGTCGCTTGCAATGCCGACCGACCAGATTTCGGCTTTCTCGCCTACGGAATAGTAGAGCCGCCCGCCATGGTAGGCGACAGCCCAGACGCGGCGCGCATCCTGCGTATAGCCCCAGGTTCGGAGGTCTTCTGAATCGAAGGCCGCGTCGTGGATGTCCATCACGGCGCCGTCGTCGGCGACCGGGGCGAGCCCATGCGCGGGACGCCCGGCAATGCCATGGTCGAAGCTGTCGATCAGATTGCCCTCGATATCGATGCGGTGGATGAGCCCGGTATCGAGATCCGAAGCGAAGAACTCACGATGGGTCGGATCGAAGGCGAGGTTGCCGATGCCGGGCCCGCTGTTGGTGTCGATGTCGGCGAATTTCGAGACGGCGCCCGAGATACCGTCGATCTTCCAGATGGTGCCCGGTCCGCCGCCATTTTCGATGCCGAACTGGCCGTTCATGAAGACAGCGCCGGCGGCGCCGCGGCGCTGTCGCTCAGGCCGCCCGTCCTCGTCGGCGTCCGGCGTGACGATCTCGATGCCGTGCAGCGAGGTCGCCGCCGTATAGAGGTTCGGAATGCCCGACGGCACGCCATCGCGCACGCCGTCGTCATAGGTGAGGCCGAACACCTCGCCGATCTGGCCGGCTGTCACCTCGAAGGGCGGCGGCGTGTAGACGAGCTGGCCCGAAGCTGGGCCGCCGAGTTGCGAGACGTTGAAAATGCGCAACGAGGCCTGCGAAGTGTCGATGAAGGTTTCGTCGACCGGGTCGACGCCGGGCGGCAGGCCGCCCTTTTCGGAATCGGGAGAGCCGAAATCCGGGATGATCGTGCCGGGGAAGCCGGTCACCGCCATCGAGCCCGGATAGATGATCTGGGTTTCCTGAGCCTTTGCCGCACCGCCGAGGCAAAAGCCGGCAGCCAGTGCCAGGGCAAGCATTCCGCTGGTGGCCACGATCGCACGGCGCAAACCGCCGCCGCGAAAAGACACGAACGAGCCGCGGTCGCGAGACATTGAGCTCCCCCCGAAGTCTTCGGAAGAACCCTCCGATTTCGCCGCGCAAAACAAGGTAAGTCGCAGCGTTCCGGCTCGTTCGTCCCTGATAGAATTGTCTGTTTTCCGCCTGTTCACGATACGCCGGGTGCCTGGCAGGGTCAACGGAATCAGCCGAAAGCCGAGCGCGTCGTATCCATCCCGAAGCCGATGATCGCGCCGAGCTCCTGTTGCTTCCTCGGACCACCGCGGCTCTGGATTTCTGATCATACGGGCTCGCTTTCCGGCCCGCGCCATGCGGCGCCTGGCCGTCAGTCGCAGGCTGAGGCGGAAAGGTTCAATGCGGTCTAGAGCAATTCGAGAAAAAGTGTGAGCGGTTTTCCGTCCGGAATTGCGTCAGAACAAACAAGCCCGAGCATTTCGTCGTTTCCGTGAAACGGTGAAATGCTCTAGGCGTCCGGCTGGTAGAGCTGTCTTTGCCCGTCTCATGCAAGTCGCCGAAAAGAGAGCAGCGATTTTGGCATCAGCCCCGAAGCGCGGCGCTTGAATTCTCGACGCGACGCGTTTTGGCAAAATCACCAGATCCACTCGCCTCTGCCGAGCACGGAGACCGCCTCGACGATGCGGGTGAAGCTCGCGCGAGCACGACCGACCGTATGCCGGGCTCTCAAATAGCTGTGCACCAGCCCCTGTTCTTCGAACCAGTAGGCATACCCGCCGGCCGCGACGACGCGGTCGCGATAGGCCTCGCCGTCTGAGGACAGCGGGTCGCATTGGGCAGTGATCAGCACCGTCGCCGGGAGATAGGCGAAATCGGCGTCGGCGAGCGGCGACAGCGTGATGTCGCCGGTCCGGTCCACGCCGCCGGTGCGAATGTTCAGGTAAAATTCGATATCGCGCAGGGTCAGCATCGGCGCGTCAGCATGCGCCACATAGGAGCCGCGCGAGCGGTCGCCCCCGAGGCTGGGATAGATCAGCACCTGGCCGGCCGGCTTCTTGACGTGACCGCGCGTTGCGTGGGCAACGGCGGCGCAGAGGTTTCCGCCGGCGCTGTCGCCGCAAAGCAGGACAGGGCAATCATAGGTCTTGGCGGCCCATTCAAAGGCGCTTAGCACGTCGTCGAAGGCGGCCGGATGCAGATGTTCCGGCGCCAGCCGATAATCGACCGAGACCACCTCGTAGCCGGTGCGGGCGCACAGCTCGGCGCAGACATCGTCATGGCTGTCCAGCCCGCCGAGGATGAATCCGCCGCCATGAACATAGAGCACCATTGCGGCGCTGTTCGTTTCCGCGTTGCTATAGATGCGGATCGGGATGCTGGCGGTCGGCGTGGCGATGGCGGTCGTTTCGACCGTCACGCCTTGCGGATAGCCGGCGAAGAACTCGCGGCACATCCGGTCGTAGATCGCCCGCTGCTCTGCGATCGTGTAGTCGATCGTGTCGGGCGGGTAATAGGAATTGGTCTTCTCGATGAAAGCCCAGGTCTCGGCGTCGATGAGGGTCTTGTAGTCGGTCATAGCGCTTGGGCCGATCTCGAAGGTCGAGCCTGAGCACCCCCCTCTGTCCTGCCGGACATCTCCCCCGCAGGGGGAGGGATTGGCAGCTTGGGCGCCGGCGATCCACCTGCGACGCTGGCAATTGGCGAAAGCGACCGTGACATCCGATCTCCCCCCTTGCGGGGGAGATGCCCGGCAGGGCAGAGGGGGGTGTGACGGAACGCCATCGTCTGCGGCCTATCTACCCTTCCACACCGGATCGCGCTTCTCCGCAAAGGCGCGGAAGCCTTCCATATTGTCCTCCGAGCCGTAGAGGATATCGACCGTCGGCAGTTGCCTGCGCGTCACCTTGTTCATGGCCTCCTGGAAAGTCAGCGCCTCAGCCACGCGCGCCGTCTCCTTGATCGCGGCGAAGACCAGCGGCGGCCCGCTGGCCAAAAGCCGCGCGATTTCCCAGACGCGGTCCTCCAGCTTCTCCTTGGGCAGCACCTCGTTGACCAGGCCCCAGCGATGCGCTTCCGCCACATCCATCCAACGGCCGGTGAGGAGAAGGTCCATGGCGATATGGTAGGGGATGCGCTTCGGCAGCTTGATCGTCGCGGCGTCGGCCAGTGTGCCGGCGCGGATCTCGGGCAGCGCGAAGGAAGAATGGTCAGAGGCGTAGATCAGGTCGCAGGAAAGCGCCAGCTCGAAGCCGCCGCCCACCGCCATGCCGTTGACGCAGGCGATCACCGGCTTGTTGAGGTCACGCAGTTCCTGCAGCCCGGCAAAGCCGCCGACGCCGTAGTCGCCGTCGACCGCGTCGCCGGCCGCAGCCGCCTTCAGGTCCCAGCCGGCGCAGAAGAACTTGTCTCCGGCCGTCTTGACGATGGCGACGCGCAAGCCGGGATCGTCGCGGAACGCCTTGAACGTCTCGCCCATCAGTCGTGAGGTCT
>NZ_RZSN01000380.1:0-1168 GCF_003997315.1 Mesorhizobium sp. M1A.F.Ca.IN.020.04.1.1 | reverse complement strand
ATCGTCGGCGCCGGATCGATCTTCCAGTCGCCGGTGTGGATTACCGTGCCGGCGGGCGTAGCGATCGCCAGCGACATCGGCTCGGGAATGGAATGCGCAACCGGGATGGCTTCGATCTCGAACGGCCCGATAGTGAACGTCTCGCCGGCCCTGTAGATCATTGCCGGGATTTTTGGCGCGTTCTGCTCGCCCTGCCGTTTGGCCTCCAGCAGGCCGGCGGTGAACGGCGTCATCCAGACCGGCACTTTGAGCTTCGGCCAGATATCGAGCAGCGCGCCGTAATGGTCCTCATGCGCATGGGTTACGACCACGCCGCGCAAGCCGTCGAGGTTCTCCTCGATGAAGCGTGTGTCGGGCAGGATCAGATCGACGCCCGGATGCGCGCTGTCCGGAAATGTGACTCCGACATCGACTACGATCCATTCGCGCGCGTCCGCGGGCCCGTAGCCATAGAGGGCGAAGTTCATGCCGATCTCGCCGACGCCGCCGAGCGGCGCGAAGACGAGTTCGGCGTTCTCAGTATTCGCCATAAATCCTTTCCTTCCTGGCCAGTCAGGCCAAGCCAATCAAATCAAGTCGTCAAAGACGGGCCGACGCGACCGCGCCGAAATGCACGTCGCCGGCCGCGATCGTCAAAACAGTTCCGTCATCGTCGCGGATCACGAAACGGCAGTCCTCGTCAATGGTTTCGAAGACGCCGCGCACCACATTGCCGTCAATTCTGACAGCAACCTCACCGCCGAGCCCCGCGGCGCGAGCCAACCAGCGTTTCCTGATCGCGCTAAGTCCCCGCCCGTCGTCCCACAATCTGAAATTCTCGCTCCACGCATCCGAGAGCGCCAGGAACAGCATCTCGGCATCGCAATTGGCGCCAAGTGCCTGCAGCGACGTCGCCGGATAAGGCAGATCCTCGGGGTATGCCACGACATTGACGCCGATGCCGACGGCAACCGCGAAACGGCCGCCTTCGAGCAGAGCCGATTCCAGCAGGATGCCGGCAAGCTTGGCGCCGGTGGCGAGCACGTCGTTCGGCCATTTCAGCTCGAAGCGGTTGCGTCCTTCGCTGGCTCCGTCCAGGCCAACGGCGATCCGCCCTTGCGGCACGACGGCATCGAGCGCGTCGGCCAACGCAAGCCCGGCGACGAAGCCAAGCGTCGCGGCGAGCCGC
>NZ_RZSN01000379.1:0-1197 GCF_003997315.1 Mesorhizobium sp. M1A.F.Ca.IN.020.04.1.1 | reverse complement strand
AATGGGAACAGCGGCGCGCGGCGTTGCTGCATGAGCTATCGCTTGGGCCAAAACGCCGGTCGTCGGCCGAAGATGAAATGAAGCGTCGATTGAAAGCTATGGCCGAGCTAGGCGGCGGCGGTTCTGGTTCAAGCGGCGGCGGTGGCAGCCGGCCGAAAATGCAAAGGGCGGCCGCCGGGCCGATCTTCGCGGCCGAGACGCGGGCAGCAGCGGTGTCCCGTCCCATAGAAGCGCGGCTAGCGGCTGTGGCCCAGGGCAGCCAGCCCGCAGTTGTCAAAATGGCATCCTATGGCACCGGCGCGAGGGTAGGGGCGATGCTGAATTATGTGTCGCGCGGCGCCGAGCTCGCCGTCGAGAACGAGAACGGCGAGCGCATCAGCAGCCGGGAGGATCTGGCGCGGTTGCGGGGAGACTGGAACCATCTTTTCCAGAACCGCGCAGAGAGCCGCGATATTGGCAGCTTCACCGTAAAGATTGCGACTGCGGTGGTTTCGTCAGACGAGGCGATGCATGAGCTGGTCAGGAACAGTTTGACGAGCGCGTTCGGCGATCGACGCTATGCTTATGCGGTCACGAGCCAGGCCGACGGCGCGCTGACGGTTCAAGGAGCGGTCGTTCTCAGAAGCGGGCAGGGGGAGCGGCTGACTGGCGACGACAAGGCCGCCAGCATTATTCAGGCGCGATATGACGCGAGTGCGGCCGCGCAGGATCTGGCTGCGCGGTTCTCGTTCCAGGGCTACGGCAACGGTGTGGAGTATGGCGCCAGCAAATTGCGGAGCCTGGTCGAACGTCATGACGGCAACGTTCGCGACGACCGCGGCCAAATCGTTGGTGACGATAAACATGCCGGTGATCTGGTGCAAAAGGAATGGCGCGGTCATCTGCACAGCCGCAAAGGCCGCGACGTGATGCACCTGATCATGTCGGCCCGGGCCGGTACGAATGTCGAGGCGTTTGAAAGCGCTGCACGCGACTTCCTGGCTGAGCAGTTCGCCGGCCATCGCTACGTGTTTGCCATGCATGATCCGGCCAATGATCCGAAGGAAGAAGGGGAGGGGGGCAAGCGGCCGCATGTCCATGCGCACGCGATCATCACCATGCGATCGGAATCGGGCGATCGGATCGAGACGACTCCCCAGGTGTTTCGCGAGTGGCGGGCCACAATGGCGCAGATGGCCCGGGCGCAGGGAATAGCGA
>NZ_RZSN01000378.1:0-1208 GCF_003997315.1 Mesorhizobium sp. M1A.F.Ca.IN.020.04.1.1 | reverse complement strand
GATCGCTCCCACTCGGCTCATCGAAAAAGGCTGGATCAGCCACGGCCTGGTCCGCAAGGACACAAAACTCCTCGATACTCGCCATCTTCTTCGCGCGTGGAAAGGCGCGTTCCGCATCAAGGACGAAATCCGTTGTTTTCTTCCCTTCCTCACCGCGTCGCGCCCGCTGCTCATCCCAACGATCAAGCCAACTATGATACACTATGATTGTTTCCTAACTCACTCGCTTGCCATCGCCCAAATCCGGGATCAATCAGGCCGTATATCGCGAGCAGCGCTCCAATGCCCAGAAGGATCGAAAAGCCAGCAAATGCATCGATCAGCAAGTAGCCAGCCACGAGTAACACGACGATCGCTGCCATCCTCCACAAAGGCATAAAAAACCGACGTTCGACACCTAAACGGATGGAACCGTAGAGAAAAACAACACAAGTCGAAATAGCGATAAGAAGGCTACTGTAATGGGTCGGTCGACGGTAGCTGATCCCGGCGCTCACATCACTGCGTCCATAGAAGGCGGAAGACATATCGTTGACCAGCCAAGTCACAATATTTTCTCCACGCGATGTCAGATAAGCACTCTGGAGCTTCATGACTATAGCGATAAGAACACCCAAAACAGTGCATCGAAAAATTCCACGCATCACTCTGACGCTAGCTTCGTTGTGCTCGTGTTGATAATCCACTTCCGGCCCATTACTAGCTGATGCTCCAATTCTCCAAAGATCATGGATCACCGTATGGAGCAAAATTAGACCTACGAAGAACAGATAAAAGCACAGGCACATGTATAGGTAAGCGAGCCCGGTGAATACGACCGCTTCTGGCACCGATATGACCTCAGGGCGCACAATCGCTAACGAGCCCCAATCCGTCGCATAGTTGCCACCACCTTTCATCAGCGGGATCAATGACACGCCGATCCACTGAAAAAGACCGGCGAACAGCACGCAAATCAAAAATACCGCCCAATATGAATACGAAGAAGCTTCTACGCTGCGCGCCCAGCCATCGTCGCTTTCCATCTTGTCGCCCTGCGCTACAAGCTTTGGGCGGCCTTCATCTTTCCAAAAGGTCACTAGCTCGGTCACGAAGGCAAAAAACAGCGGCAAAAATACCATGAAGACGAATGTCCAATTCGCTGTCCAAAGAAACCCAACCTGCTTAACGACACCATCCGCCCGGGTATATGTCACGTTGTGTATGCC
>NZ_RZSN01000377.1:0-1239 GCF_003997315.1 Mesorhizobium sp. M1A.F.Ca.IN.020.04.1.1 | reverse complement strand
GGCGAAGGATGTCGACGCGGCCTTGGCCGCTCGGTGACGGCGATGCGCCCGTCGACCAACCACGCCGTGCCGCCGGCCAGCGACATCTGTCGCTTGTCCGCCGTAGAGCTTACCGACGCGATCAGGCAGCGCCGTCTGTCGGCGCGCGAGGTCGTCAGCGCCTTTCTCGACCGCATCGATGCTGTGAACCCGCTGGTCAACGCCATCGTGTCGCTGCGCGAGCGCGCCGATATCCTGGCGGAAGCCGACAGGGCCGACGCCCATTTGGCACGGGGCGGCGCGGCCGGATCGCTGTTCGGCCTGCCGATCGCCATCAAGGACCTCGCCCTGACCAAGGGCTTAAGAACAACCTTCGGCTCGCCGATCTTCGCCGATTTCGTCCCGCAAGAGGACGATTTCTTCGTTGAGCGCCTGCGCAAGGCCGGCGCCATCATCATCGGCAAGACCAATGTTCCGGAATTCGGGCTGGGCTCCAACACCTACAATCCGGTCTTCGGTCCGACGCTCAATGCCTTCGATCCGACGCTCACCGCCGGCGGCTCGAGCGGCGGCGCGGCGGTGGCGCTGGCGCTCGACATGGTGCCGGTCGCCGACGGCAGCGATTTCGGCGGCTCGCTGCGCAATCCGGCGGCCTACAACAACGTCTATGGCTTCCGCCCCTCGCAAGGGCTGGTGCCGGCCGGCCCCGACATCGATGTCTTCCACGCCCAGATGGGCGTCGAAGGGCCGATGGGCCGGAATGTGCGCGACATCGCGCTGCTGCTCGATGAGCAGGCCGGCTATCATCCGCGGGCGCCATTGTCGCATGACAAGCAGGGCTCGTTTCTCGAAGGCCTGCGGGAGAAAGCCACCGGCGGCCGCATCGCCTGGCTCGGCGATTTCGGCGGCCATCTGCCGATGGAGCCAGGCATTCTCGACCTGTGCGAGACTGCCCTCGCCCGCTTCGCGGACGCCGCGTTCCACAGCGAAACGCTGGTGCCGGATGCCGACTTCGAAGCGCTCTGGCAGGCCTTTGTGACGTTGCGCCAGGCGAGCAGCGGCTGCGGACTGAAGGCGCATTATGACGATCCGGAAAAGCGCAGGCTGCTGAAGCCGGAGGCCGTTTGGGAAGTTGAGCAGGCGATGCGCCTTACCGCGCCCCAGATCCATGCCGCCTCGGTCCGGCGCACCTCATGGCACCGCACGCTGCTGTCGCTGTTCGAGCGCTTCGACCTTATCGTGCTGCCGACCGCCCAGGTC
>NZ_RZSN01000376.1:0-1263 GCF_003997315.1 Mesorhizobium sp. M1A.F.Ca.IN.020.04.1.1 | reverse complement strand
GGCCGGCGTCACGCGCCTTCTTCACCGTCGGCACGATGCCCTTGGTGTCAGAGGCGGTGATCAGGATGCCCTTGGCGCCGTCGGCAATGCAGCTCTCGATCGCCGCGACCTGGCTCTCGCTGTCGCCGTCGATCTTGCCGGCATAGGTCTTCAGGTCGACGCCGAGTTCCTTGGCCTTGGCGGTCGCGCCTTCCTTCATCTTGACGAAGAAGGGATTGGTATCGGTCTTGGTGATCAGGCAGGCGCCGACGCCCGCAGCCGATGCGGACGAGGCGAGTGCGAGCAGGCCCAGCCCGGCCGCCGCGAATACGGTGGACTTCAGCAGCGATTTCTTGGTCACGATTTCCTCCCAATGGAACCATTCCGGACGCCGGCCAACCCGGCGCCTCGAGCGCATCCAACCATTTTTCCCAGCGTGGACGCCACCCAAAAAGACACCAGTCCGCATCATCTGTCAATAATTAAATCACTCTTATTTATTATTGACAGACTTGCGCTGTTCACTCATTCTGAACGAAAAGCCAGTGTGGGGAAACCGACGGGAGGAACAGGGTGGAGACCGGCATTGCGAGGCACGGTTCGCCCGAGGCTCTGGAGAGCCGGCTGCATCGCGGCACGAACCAGAGCGGCATGCGCGACCACAATGAAAGGCTGGTGCTGTCACTGGTGCGCCAGCATGGCAGCCTCGCCAAATCCGACATCGCGCGCATGACCGGGCTGTCGGCCCAGACGGTATCCGTCATCATGCGGGAGCTGGAAGAGGACAAGCTGCTCGTGCGCCAGGCGCCGCTGCGCGGCAAGATCGGCCAGCCGTCGATCCCGATGGCGCTCAATCCGGAAGGAGCTTTCTTCATCGGTCTCAAGATCGGCCGCCGCAGCGCCGAGCTGGTGCTGATCGACTTCCTCGGCAATGTGCGATCGATGCTGCAGAATTCCTATCGTTATCCGGCGCCGCGCGAGACGGTGGAGTTCGTCGGCGCTGGGATCAAACAAATGCGCGGCGAGCTGACACCGGCGCAGGACAAGCGCATCGCCGGGCTCGGGATCGCCATGCCGTTCGAGCTTTGGAGCTGGGCCGACACAGCCGGCGCGCCGCGCGAGATCATGGATGAATGGCGCCATCGCGACATCCGCGCCGACATCCAGTCCCAATGCGACTTTCCGGTCTATCTGCAGAACGATGCCACGTCCGCTTGCGGGGCAGAGCTCGTCTTCGGCCAGGCAGGCGCGGCGCGCGACTTCGTCTATTTCTATATCGGTGCC
>NZ_RZSN01000375.1:0-1294 GCF_003997315.1 Mesorhizobium sp. M1A.F.Ca.IN.020.04.1.1 | reverse complement strand
GCTCTTGCCCGAAGGGGCAGGCGCCCCGCTCCTGCCTCCGAGACCTCGGCGGCGAGAGCGGGGGAGAGGGGGGCAAGGAGAGAAATCGGAGGGGGATCACCCGCCCGAAGGCGAAGCCGACGTGGCGACGCTGATCCGCGGATGCGGATCCGCGTCGATCCTGCACGGAGCGCAGGCCGAAGGCCCAAGCGGAGGAAGGACGGGGAGACCGATTTTCTCCTTGCTGGGGAGAGGGGGCAGCGCTCCCTTTCCCCTCGAAACAAACAATGAGCGAAGCGAAGGCAGCGCAGCCGGCCGGAAGCCAGTTCGCGCACCGCCTGACCGGCTAAAAGGGCAGCAGCAGGAAGTTTAGCATAGCGCCGCCCGAAGGACGGAAACCGGGCCCGACTGCCCCGGCAAGCGGTTGTGTGTAGTATCCGGAGTGATTGACCAATGCGGCCCGTTCGCCCGCGCCGCTCCGAGTATTGGAGCGCTCCGCGTCGCGCGCGAACTCCACCGGAAATCGTCGTCAGATGTCCACCCCTGGGGGAATTGAATGGCCATGACAGACTGGCATGCAGCACCGCCTATGACTGAAGAACAACGGCGCAATGCCACAGCCGACATCGCGGCGATCCTGCGTGGCGAAGAACTCGACATCGCCTGGCGTCGTGTCCGAGCCGCACATCGCTTGGACGCCTACTTGTCGAAGTGTTCGCCCTTGCTTATCTCGGTGATGATTGAGCGCCGGCGCACTACCTTCACTACCTCGTCGGACCAATTCCAGCCGTCGATAGATTGGTTTAGCGCCTCGATTAGCACTTCCTTGGTGACGGGCTTGGTCCGATGACGCTTAATTTCGATGTCGTCAGTGTAGGGGGAAAACTCGTCCTCCAACTCCTCCTTGGCTGCCTTGGTCGCCTCGGCAAGGCTTGTGAAGTAAAAATGCGCCACGTTGTCGAACAACGAATAGGAATAGATGGTGTAGCCCTTCATTCTTCTCCCTCGCGATTGGCGTCAGCGTTTTGATTCTATGTACTCATCAACCACGCGGTCGCCATCATACAGAACATAACGATCCAGGGTTACGCCAACGCGGAACCGACTGTAGAGTTCATGTGCTCGCTTGATAGCCTCTTTGTCGTCGGGCGCTTCAAATTTGCGGCGATGCCGAAGTCGTTCATCCGGTGGCTCTAGAATTTCTAATCGATATTGCGTCATCGCTCACTCCCACGCTTCCCGCTAAAGCTTATAGCAGTTCGACATACGGGGCGATTCAGTCGTGGCGCTCGACCGCAACGGGGAAGATCGACGC
>NZ_RZSN01000374.1:0-1351 GCF_003997315.1 Mesorhizobium sp. M1A.F.Ca.IN.020.04.1.1 | reverse complement strand
GGCTATCTCGCCGATGTCCTCACCAGGATCGTCAATGGCCACCCGAACAGCCAGATCGACGACCTGCTGCCCTGGGCCTACATCCCGGCTCCCGAACTCAGGGCCGTGGCCTGAGAACAGCGCTTACTATTCTTTGGACTGAGCGACCACAGGAGAACACTGTGCCGAATATTTCAGGGTCCGAAGCGCCCCGCGATACACCCGAATCGTCACCTTGATTGCGAGGAAGCAATCCAGGCGATGTTTCAGGTCGTGGCAGCCGCGGCGAAAGCCGTGGCTGGTCACGGCATGAAACGGCCGCTGTGCTGATCAACTGATCAACCTTGCGGAAAATCACGCGCTAGCGATTGAGGCCAACGACGAGCTGGGCTGAATTCGGCGCTGGAGTTATCCTGAAAGCTCCACCGCTTCATTGACTTCCGGCCGACTCCTCATTGTTCCACAGTGGTGTTCATCCGCAGGGTGGATGTCGATCGGCAGGGTGGATGTCGATCGGCGAAGCGGTTCATCGCGGCAGTTTCGCGCCCTCCATCGGACCGTGAAACATGGGTTTCAATTGGCGCTTGCTCACGACAGAAACCGCTTCAAGCTCAAACCGACCAACAAAATGTAAGGCGGAATGGCGAGCGAATAGTGACCACAGTTTAGTGCTAAAATATTTGGATTAGCTCCGGCGTCCTTCAGCCTCTGCATGAACCTCTCCGATAGCTCTGGCAACACCACTTTGTCTCTCTTAGCCAACACAACGTGAAGGTCGAGATCAGGCCGTGCCAAACTATGAGCGTAGTTCTCCAGGTCAAGTGGACCCCAGGCCTGTCTGAGATCGGCCAAACCAATCTCAGGCTCAAGGCTGGCACGTATCGATCGTGTAGCACGACCCGTCCAGACCATATCCGCGAGACTTCCCGCGGCCAGAAACAATGAGGCTTTTGACACAGCCGAGTCGCGCGCCGCGACCAACCCTGCAACCCAAGAACCCAGGCTCATCCCGAGAACCGAAATCTCTCGATAGCCTTCACTCTTTAGCCAGCGTATGAGCTTCCGCCCGTCCCATACGGCCTGCCTTACAGACTGGATCGTCCGACCGAGATTCGGGCTCAGCATGTAATCGGCATGTGTCGAGCCTGGACGGCTACGCTCGAAATGATAAGGCATGGCGATCTCGACAACCGTGACGCCAAGCAGTGAGAAAAAATTGGCGATCTGTCGATTCCGCGCTCTTGCATTCCAGTGGTGAAAAATCACCATCGCCTGATCGAACGACCCGCTTTCCGTGATTTTCGCCCAGACTAAATTGTTCGCTTCGATGTCGGTTGAAATATCCGATGGAAATTTGAGCCACCCATCTTTC
>NZ_RZSN01000373.1:0-1357 GCF_003997315.1 Mesorhizobium sp. M1A.F.Ca.IN.020.04.1.1 | reverse complement strand
AGTCCGCAACCGTGAAGGGCGTCATCCTGTCGATCGATTCGCCCGGAGGCACCACGGTCGGCGGCGAGTCGATCTATGAGGAAGTGCGCAAGCTCGCCGCCGACAAGCCGGTGGTGGCCGAGGTCGGCACGCTGGCCGCGTCCGCCGGCTATATGATCGCAAGCGCGGCCGACCACATCGTCGCCCGCAAGACCTCTATTGTCGGATCGATCGGCGTGCTGATCCAGTATCCCGACGTGAGCGGCCTGATGGACAAGCTCGGCATCAAGCTCGAGGAAGTGAAGTCCTCGCCGCTCAAGGCTGCGCCCTCGCCCTTCAAGCCGACCAATGACGACGAGCGCGCCATGGTGCGCAAGCTCATCCTCGACAGCTATGACTGGTTCGTCGGCATTGTCGCCGAACGGCGCAAGATGACCCGCGAGCAGGCGCAGGCGCTGGCCGACGGTTCGATCTTCACCGGCCGCCAGGCGCTCGCCAATCACTTGGTTGATGCCGTTGGCGGCGAACCCGAGGCGATCAACTGGCTGGCGACCAAAGGCGTCGACAGCAAGCTCAAGGTCGTCGAATGGAAGGATACGGAGGGGCACGGCCTCCTGTTTTCGAGAAGCATGACCAAAGCCGTCGCCAACGCGCTCGGCCTGCCGGATGCCGGCGGCGACATCATTCACGAGCTTGGCGCCGACCGCTTGTTCCTTGACGGTCTCGTTTCGGTCTGGCACCCTTGACAACCATTGGGACGAGCCAAATAAAGCAATAAAATCATCCTGATATTTGACCGCAGTGGTTTACGGGGAACGTTCATGATCAAGTCCGAGCTTGTGCAGATCATTGCCGCGCGCAACCCCCATCTTTTCCTCCGCGACGTTGAAAACATCGTCGGCGCGATCTTTGACGAGATCACCGACGCGCTCGCCGAAGGCAACAGGGTCGAGTTGCGCGGTTTCGGTGCCTTTTCGGTGAAAAACCGTCCTGCCCGCACCGGCCGCAACCCCCGCACCGGCGAATCCGTCGAGGTCGAGGAGAAGTGGGTGCCGTTCTTCAAGACCGGCAAGGAGTTGCGCGAAAGGCTGAACGGCGGCAAATAGGCGCTGCGCCGGCAGGTCGGGAAACGACGTTTCGGCGCTTAAGCCACCTCCAGGAGATTTGATGTTCAATCGCGTCATGCTCGTCGTGGTCTTCGTGCCGCTGGCCGTCATCCTGATCGCGCTTGCCGTCGCCAACCGCGGCCTCGTCGCCTTCACGCTCGACCCGTTCCATCCTGGCAATCCGGCGCTGACGCTGAATTTGCCGCTCTTCATCTTGCTGTTCCTGGCTTTGGCCATTGGCATGATCGTCGGCAGCATGGCAACCTGGGTGA
>NZ_RZSN01000372.1:0-1390 GCF_003997315.1 Mesorhizobium sp. M1A.F.Ca.IN.020.04.1.1 | reverse complement strand
GCAGCAGCCGGGCGGGCAGGGCGGCTCGACCGGTGGCGAACGACGCTTTGTCGAGACCCTCGCGCGCGCCGCCGTGGCGATCGGCGTTGCCGGCGTGTTCATCGAAACCCACCAGGATCCGGACAACGCCCCCTCGGACGGCCCCAACATGGTGCCCTTGAAGAATCTTCCCGCATTGCTGGAAAGGCTGATGGCGTTCGATCGGATCGCCAAGAGGCCGTAGCAGGGCAGCCGAAAATCTGGAACCTTCGCCCGCTCCCCTCATTGTCCACAACGGACAATCAAATGAGAGGAGCACAACAATGACCACTCCGTCTGGCCACACCGAAGCCATCGCCGCCTCACGCGTCATCGGCACCTCGGTCTACAACACCGCCGGCGACAGCATCGGCAGCATTGAGGACGTGATGCTCGACAAGATGTCGAACGGGATCATGTTCGCGGTTATCGGCTTCGGCGGCTTCCTCGGCATGGGCGAGAAGTATCACGCCATTCCGTGGGCAAGCCTCGACTATGATGAAAACATGGGCGGCTACGTCGTGCCTTTCACGAAGGAACAGCTCAAGGCGGCACCGGCCTACTCGATCGAGGAATTGACCGGCGCCGATGGTGAAGCGGCCCGCGACGCATCCTTCGAATACTACCACGTGAAGCCTTACTGGCACTGATCGGCCTGAGCGGCTGCTTCCAGAATCGAGAAGGCCCCCGGGTCCGGGGGCCTTCGAGCGTTGAGGAACCTATTCAGCGGTCCGAAGGGTGGATAGCTCCGTGGAGTTCTGCTGAGGCTTCTGGGTGTCGCAGGACGTTAGGAACGCCGCCGCGATCAGGAACAAACTCACGATACCGCTCAACTGAGACATGGCGAAACTCCTCGTGTTTCGCCCCGCGCAAACACGACCATAAATCAGAAGGGCGAGTCGCGCGCATGACTAATGATGACAAAGATTTGCGCTTCGTGAATCTTGTCGCCTGCAATTATTGCGGACCGCCCAATTGCCTTTTGCCGGGCTTTGGCTAAGAGGGGCGCGACGCTTCAATCGATCAATCGGGGACATCGCAATGACCGCCATCATCGACATTGTCGGGCGTGAAATCCTGGACAGCCGTGGAAATCCGACCGTCGAGGTCGACGTGGTGCTGGAAGACGGCTCGATGGGCCGCGCCGCCGTTCCGTCGGGCGCCTCGACCGGCGCGCATGAGGCGGTCGAGCTGCGCGACGGCGGGCCGCGCTATCTCGGCAAGGGAGTCCAGGGCGCCGTCGAGGCCGTGAACGGCGAGTTGTTCGAGGCGATCGGCGGCATGGAAGCCGAGAACCAGATCCATATCGACCAGACGATGATCGAGCTCGACGGCACTCCGAACAAGAGCCGGCTCCGCGCCAACCCCCTCC
>NZ_RZSN01000371.1:0-1419 GCF_003997315.1 Mesorhizobium sp. M1A.F.Ca.IN.020.04.1.1 | reverse complement strand
GGGCAGCGCCGCCCCTCATCCGCCTGCCGGCACCTTCTCCCCGTAAGTCACGGGGAGAAAGAGGCTGGCCGCATGCTCGGCGCCTTTCCTGCAACGCCGGCGATTGGCGAAACCGGCGATGAGAGCGCCCCTCTCCCCGTCACTTACGGGGAGAGGATGCCGGCAGGCAGGTGAGGGGCAGCGCCACCGTCGAAAGCATCGGTCCTGCCTCACTGGCGCCATGGTCACCACCGGCTGGCCTGTCCGGCCCTGTGGACGTCCTGGCCGGCAAACTGCATCAGGGCCAAGGCGGTCGCTTGAGCAGGCCGCCGCCACTCGGGCTTCGCTACTGCGCCGGCAAACCGGGCAGCGACGAACTTGGCGCGGGCAAACCCGGAAGTGCCGAAGCGGCCGGCTGCTGGCCGGCATACATCAGCCGCGTCTGGGCATCGGCGCTCATCGGCGACAAGCTGCGCTGGATCAGCGCCTCGACATGGTCGTTGCGCTGGCGCGCGCTTTGGGCGCCCATCACCACCACGATCAGATGCCTGCCGTCGGCATTGTAGGAGGTGACGATGTTGTAGCCGGAAGCGCGGATATAGCCGGTCTTGATGCCGTCGACGCCGCGCACCCGTCCCAGCATGTCGTTATGGCCGCGCACCAGCCGGCCGCGGAACATGAAATCGCTTTCGGAGAAATAGTGGAAATGCTGCGGGAAGCGGCGCTGGAGCGCGATGCCCAGCACCGCCATGTCGCGCGCCGTCGTCACCTGGCCGTCGTCGGGCAGGCCGCAGGCGTTGCGGAAATTGGTGCTGGTCATGCCGAGCTGGCGCGCCTTGGCGGTCATCATGGCGGCGAACTCATCCTCGCTGCCGCCGCCGAGATATTCGCCCACCGCCACCGCCACGTCGTTCGCCGACTTCACCACCATGGCGCGGATGGCGGAATCGACGTCGATCGTCGCGCCGCGCCTGAAGCGCAGCTTCGTCGGCGGCTGCGAGGCGGCGTGGTTGGATACCGGGATCTGCGTTTCCTTGCTCACCCGGCCGCTCTCCAGCGCCTCGAACAGCATGTAGAGCGTCATCATCTTGGTCAGCGACGCGGGATAGCGCTGCGCCGTCGAATTGACCTCGAACAGCGTCTTGCCGGTCGAAGCGTCGACCACGATCGCGGCATATTTCTGCGGCTGCGCCGGCACGGCTAGCACGGTTTCCGGCGGCGCGGCGGTGGTGCAGCCGGCAATGAGGAGCAGCAGCACCAGCGCGGTCATCAATTTCTGGAGGAGCGAAAGCGGAGTGGACAAGATTGTTCAAAAACGGTTGCTGAGATGCGGCGAAGCTAGCGTACCGCATCCGCTCCGTCCAACTGGTTAACGGCGGGAATGAGGCATTTTCCCCGCTTTTTGCGGGTTTCAGGAGGGTGGATTTGCTTTAAGGGCGG